>WFRC01000360.1 GCA_015486685.1 Caldifarciminota bacterium | reverse complement strand
TCAAGACAGTCCACAATAGTCTTCTCAATATCTGTAATATTGATTTTCCTCTGCCCAAACCATTGCTGAGTTATACCAAAAAACTTGTAAGGCTTTACAATAATGAACCGATATGAAATTCCCAGTATTTGTTTGTTTCTTTGACCTTTCCGTTTCACGGTCTGGATGAATACAGTTTTTGGGATTTGTTCTGTAAGATTCCAGTAAGACAAAGCACTCCAGTAGGCTATAGTGTAAGGGGATATAAGATATGAACCTATTACAAAAACATCTTCGCTCCACTCTCTTTTAATACCTGCCTCAAGAGGAACGATAAGATATTTGCCTCTTTCAATATGCTTTAGCCATCCCTTCTTAACCAGCCTATAAAGAAGTGTTTTTACCTGATGAGGCGTTGTTTCTGCAGCACTGGCGGCTTCTCCAATAGTAAATATATTCTTTCCCTGGGCACTTAACTTCATCAGAAGATTAAGCCCACCTCTGTATTTTTCTGGCGTCGTATTATTTTGATGCATATTAGTGCTCATATTTGTATACCTTTATGTTCCATAATAACTTTCATAAGAGAATAATAACATCCCAACTCAAAAAGTCAAGGGGAAAAGTACAATTTTTTTGAAATTTATGTATATAGCAGGATAAAATTCAGGACGCCTGCCCATAGTTAATTTCCCTCCCTTGACGGGAGGGATAAAGGGAGGGTGTCTTATGTTTCTCGAGTTTTTAAATTTGAATGACTGACCCCGCTGAAAAGTGGGTAAGAGATTACACATTTCGGTATTTAGCCAATTGGCGAAATAGCTAAATAGATTGGAAATTATATAGTATCTGCCACCTGCTGTCATTTTCGCTTTTCATTTTGCATTTTGCATTAATTTCCCTCCCTCTGAGAGGGATTAAGGGAGGGTGTCCTTTTTGCTGTCATGCTGAGCCCTTGGCGAAGCATCTCTCTTTTTTCTTTGTCATTGCGAGGGACAAAGTCCCGAAGCAATCTCACAGGTGGGGCGGAAGTAATTGCAAAATGAAGATTAAAAAATGCAAAAATGCAAGCACCGAGCCACCTGATGAGCCCATTATGATCCAATTTTAGCACCTGATCCAATTCCAAAAACAAAAAACAAATATAAACTCTATAATTTTCACTATTTATAGACCCTAAATTTCTAACAGAGCAAAAATTATTATAAAAAAATTAAAAAGAATGCATTTTTTATTATAAAATTTCAAGTTTCGCGTATATATATTAGTAGAAAGGAAAAAATTAAACAAAGGAGGTTTTTATGGATTTTAATGCAAGAGAAGTTAAAAGCATAAACGCAGTTGTAAAAGAAATCGTATGTTTTCCAACATTTGGATGTAAAATTCTGATAAAGAACATAGAAACAAACGACATTACAAAAGTGAAAGGATTAAACAAAAGGGATAAAATATATATATGGTTTGCATGTTTATCCCAGAAAAAAATGCTGTTTGGCATAAAAGATATTTTAGAATGGAATGGTATTTTGAAAAGTTTAAAGGAGCATAAAACTCCTGATAAGAATCGGATATGGGAACTTCTTGATGAAAAAAGCAGAGAAATCGTTGAAGAATGGAAGGAAGACAAAAGTATTGATGAAAATTCCAAGCAATTAATTATTAATGGATTTAATGAGATAATTAAGAATAAAGATTTCTACACCAATGAATCTTTTAATTATATTAAACTATCAAAGGGAGCAGAAAAACTTTTGAGTAAAGAGATAGATAATTTAACCAAAAATGAGGTTAAAAGGCTTAACCGCTTTCTACTTGAATCTATCTATTCACAAAAAATAGCTAAAAAACGGGACTATTGGTTTGAGATACATAAACTATTAAATGATTTGCTATTAGACAAAAATGTAATTATCCGTCCAGACCCTTTTATCCCTGGTAAATCTGGATTTTTAAACGCTCATGTGCATACAGAGGATACTAAAATTTATATAAATGAAATTTTAGTAAGAAGAGAATTAGTATCCGTAAGTAACCCTATGAGAGGTTCTAAATTGTGCAAAAAATTGGAAGATATTGAAAGAAAAAGGAGGTAGTATATGGCTTATATTGATAAATTAGCTGACAATGGTGTTTTTTGGATGTTTTATTTTGTTATATCAGGAACATTAGCATTAGGCTCCGGTATTTTATGGGTATGGAGAAAATCTGGCAATAACGAACACTGGTCTGAATCTACCCAAAATGTCATTTGGAATGCAACTATCCATTTTTTTGGTTTTGTACTTTTTTTTATACAAATTCAACTGCTTTCATTGATGGCTAAAACAAGTTCAACTGGTGGCAAAACGGTAGTAGGCATTATATTTTTGGTAATGTTTTTCTATTCTATTTTCTGCCTTTCAGGACGAGGAATAGAGATATTTGAAAAAATATTAAGGGAAGGCGTTAAAGAAATACATATTGGATGGAAAGGTATAACAATCAAATTTGGAGAATAATTGACAAATTGCCATTTTCCGTTTTTGAAATCAGGTTTTGATATTTTTCTTAAAAGGATTAAAAAAAGGAGGTATTATGGATCTTTATGAAAAGTTAAAAAAGTTAGGTAACAAGATAGGAGTAGAAATTTGGGGTTATAATCAAGGTGCAAAACTCTTGCAAAATTTTGCAAACTCGTTTGATTTACCGCGAGAGTGTAAATTTGAAGTGAAAATAAATAAAGGTAATACTGTTGTTATTTCTCCGCAAATAATACGAACAATCTTAATCAGTAGTATTCAAATGTGTGGGGTTACAAGAAGAGAGGCAGCGATAGCATTGTTAAAATGGAAATTATTATCAGTAAATAAGGAAATTTGTGGGGAAACGGTAGAATCAGACATATAGTAGGGCAGTTTTCTTTGGTATAGAGAGTTAAAAAATGCATTTTTTGGGTTATTCTTGGAAAAAATCTTGACAAATTATTCTAACTGATTATATTAAAGTATGAAATAAAGCAAGGAGGTTTTTATGAAATATACCTTTGCAGGATTGTTGATTTTATTCGCAGGACTAACTTTGAATGCACATCAGTATTATGGAATTGTCTGGGCAGATACACTGGATAATGGAAATACTGATTATGGCTTGGAAGTAGCGCTCGATGGAAGTGGTAATGTATATGTTACAGGGCATTCAAGCGGAAACTATTTCACGGTCAAGTATGACTCATCGGGTAATATTCTCTGGGCAGATACACTGGATAACGGCGGAGATGATTGGGCCTGGGGTATATCGATTGATGGCAGCGGTAATATATATATCGCTGGACAATCCTATATTGGTTCAAACGATGATTACTTTACGGTCAAATATGATTCTCTCAGAAATATTGTCTGGGCAGATACCCTTGACAACGGTAATTATGATTATGCCCGGGGTATAGCAGTTGATGGAAAAGGTAATGTTTATGTTACAGGAGATTCCTATATTGGTGGAAACTATGATTATCTTACGGTTAAGTATGATTCTCTCGGTAATATTATATGGGCAGATACACTGGATAATGGCAGTACTGATTATGCCTGGGGTATAGCAGTTGATGGAAAAGGTAATGTTTATGTCACAGGGGGGTCCTATATTGGTGGAAACTATGATTATCTTACGGTTAAGTATGATTCTCTCGGTAATATTGTATGGGAAGATACAATCGACAATGGCGATTGGGATGAAGCCTATGGTATAGCGCTCGATGCCAGTGGTGATATATATGTTACAGGGCATTCAAGCGGAGACTATTTCACGGTCAAGTATGATTCTCTGGGTAATATCCTATGGGCAGATACACTGGATAACGGCGGAGATGATTATGCCAAGGGTATAGCAGTTGATGACAGCGGTAATGTCTATGTTACTGGGTACTCTTACATCGATTCAAATAATGATTATTTCACAATCAAATATGATTCTCTCGGTAATATGGTCTGGGCAGATACAATCGACAATGGCAGTAATGATGCTGCCTTCGGTATAGCGGTTGATGGAAGTGGTAATGTATATGTTACAGGACAATCCTACATTGGTTCAAACTATGATTATTTTACAGTTAAGTATAGAGAATTAGGAGATATAGGTGTTATGTCCATTGCTTCCCCAGATGAAGGAATTATAACTTCTGGTTATCACACTATTAGTGCAGTGGTAAAGAATTTAGGGACGTCTACAGATTCCTTTGATGTGTATGCAGAGGTTTTTGATACAACAAATGGGTGGAGTGAAATTTTTGGTGATACAGTTACAATATCAAACCTTGCAGCTGGTGATACTACCTTTGCTATTTTTGATTCCTGCAATTATCAGAAGGGAGCAGTATATTTAACCAGAGTATTTGTTAATCTCCCAGATGGAAATCCTGCAAATGATACCCTTAGAATCTACTCATCAACTATGCATTATAAAATACTTTATGTTGAAGATGCAGAAGGATATGGAGCCCCTTACCATCCAGACTCAACCTGGTATGTTCCCTTATCAAATATAGTTAGTATTGATAGTATATACTGGTATACAACCAGCAATTCATCTGAGGATGGACCTTCTCTGGCCGCAATGGAGCATGCAGACCTTGTTATCTGGAACACATATGATTATTATGGTTCTCCCTGTTTTACAGTGAATGACACGATAAACATAAATACCTACCTTGGTGAAGGCGGCAAAGTCTGGCTGATTGGGCAGGACATTGTATATTCAATGATTGGCAAAAAGTTAAAGGGAAGGAATAAAGGTGTAAAGGCAGTATTTCCTTGGTTGAATCAGTTCGGTATTGACTCTGTTCGTGAAGATTACTTATATGATACTCAAATGAGGATTCAGGGGAGTGGAGATGTTGCAGGAAATCCTATTGATGTTGTTTCAGATTTTGACACTACCTATGATGGATATCTGCATCCTGATGTGATATATTATTCAACTACCGCCCAGCCGGTGTTAGTAGACCCTGATTCAAATCATGTAATAGGAACTATAACCTGTGATTCAACCAGAGCATTTTGGACAGCAGATGGGAGAGGAGCAGACCTTTCACCTCGTTTTTACTGGAATCAATTGATTAAGGGGATGTTAAGACTATTTGGAATTTTACCTTCAGGGATAGAAAGGGGTAGAGAAGAAATACTGCCTATGGAGCTTGTTATAGAGAGGAATGTGGGTAAGGGAATAGAGTTTACCTACAGGGGAGAAAGAAATGCTGAAATTGTTGTAAGTGATATAATGGGCAGGGTAATAAGAAGATATAAGGGTGTAGTTTCGGGAAGCAGGATAAGCATTAAGGGTAAAGGGCTTCCATCAGGGATATATTTTATCACAATAAAGGGAACAGATATAAAATCCAAGGTGGTAGTGATAAAATGAGAAAGGCAACCATTAGGGTGGTTGGGACTGGCTCTCATTGATTCTGGAAACATTAGGTTTAAAATTTTAATTTATGGAAAAAAATCCATCAATTTAGGTTTTGATAAAAAGGAGGTAAACATGTCAAATCAACAAAATAATAAAACAGAAGATTTACAATTATGTAAGGAATTTCTTATAAATGTTTCAGCATATCGGGTTATTACACGTAATGATGTGGAATATAATAATGCTTTAAAAAATGCGAAAAAATTATTGGACGATATGAATAATGGAAATCTTGATGAAAAGTTCATTGAAAATGAAATTATAAAGGGATTTCTTAATAAATGGAGATGTAGATTGGAAAAAGCAAAAAGTGGTGAAATAAGTGGCGAAATAAAAGATTTCTTGGAGAAGGATGAGATAAAAAACTACCTAAATAAGCTAAAAAAATATTCTTTGGAGGATTTGGCAGAAATACCAGAAGTAAAAGAAATATATCCAAAAATAAAGGCTGTAATTGGACCTACTTGTGCATCTAAATTTTTACATATATTATTACCAAAACTTTTTGTTATGTGGGATGGAAAAATCCGAAAAGAGTATAAGGAAAACTATAATAAAGAAATAAAAGATAATGGTAAGGGATATTAC
>WFRC01000359.1 GCA_015486685.1 Caldifarciminota bacterium | reverse complement strand
GTCCAGTTCCTTTCTGGCGGCTTTTTGAGCCATCTCAGGCATCTTTGCCTCTTTTATCTTCTTGCTTAGTTCTTCAATCTCAGCACTTTTTTCATCCTTAATCCCCAATTCTTCCTGAATTGCCTTTAACTGTTCCCTTAATATGTATTCCTTCTGGGTCTTATCTACCTCAGATTTCACCCGTGACCGTATCTTTTCTCCCAATTGTAAAATTTCAACCTCTTTCGTAAGGAGTGCATTTACCTTTTCCAATCTTTGAGACGGGTCAATATCCTCTAATAATGCCTGTTTATCCCGAATGTCAAAATTCAGATTTGATGCAATGAAGTCTGCCATTTGTGAAGGGTCTTCAAAATTCATTACGACAGTAGCAAGTTCTTCCGGAAGGTAAGGAGCAAGTTTTACCATCCTCTGGAACAGAGAAACAGCATTGCGCATAAGTGCTTCTGTCTTTTTATCTCGCCTTTTAGGTTCTTCCACTAACTCAATACGAGAAACTATGTAGGGCTCTTCCTGAACAATTTCTTTAATCTTAATTCTTGCAATACCGCGAATTAACGCCCTCATCGTCTGGTCAGGGAATCTTAGCATTTTCATAATTTCTCCTGCTGTGCCAAATTTATAGATGTCCCCTTCTTTTGGATGTTCTGTCTCTATTTTTTGTGAAACGATGCCTATCATCTTTTCCTTATGTAAAACATCATCTACCAATTTTATATTCCTTTCCATTGTAACCACTATAGGGACAAGTATATGTGGGAATACAACAACATCCTTCAATGGTAATATGGGGAGTAATTTCGGTATGTTATAAATTTGCTCATTTTCGTTATTCATTTTCCCTCCTATTCTATGGGTATTATTTTTTCTCTCTTTTTCTTCCTTTGTAATGTAATCTTTATTAGTCCATTGTCAAACTCTATTTGTATCCCATCTTTTTCCACCGCAAAAGGAAGATGTATCCACCTTTCAAATTTACCAAAATATATCTCAAGCGTATAATAATTTCCAGAAGATTCTCTGGATGGGTCTTTTCTTTCCCCTTTTACAACAAGAAGTTTTTCTGAAATATCCACAGACAACGAGTCCCTATCTACCCCAGCCAACTCAAGTATAACAACAACATCTTTTTTATTGTAATATACATTCATAGGTGGGTGATAGATTTGATTTTCTTCTAATGCATAAGAATGTTCAAAATGGGACATCTCTCTGAAAAGGATTTCCATCTCCTCCTGCATCTTTTTTATTTCATCAAAAATGTCAGCCATAAAACCTCCTGATTTTTACAGGCGAGTGTCTCGTGAGTCCTAAGATTTTTGAAGCATTTCCACTGTTTACTGCAACTTCAAGAAATCCAAAACTATTGATGATTAAGAGCGGTTTTCCTATTGGGACACTGTCGTAAGATGTATAAAGCCCTCTAATTGTTTTACTCTCAACAATGAGTTCAATGTTTGTATCAATAGATGATGCGGGTATGTTTGTTGTAATATTACCAAAATGGTCAATATAAATCACTTCGCCGATAATGTAGTCTTCCTGAGAAACAGGTTTTGGAAAATTAATTCTAACAGGTTCGGATAGAACTTTCCCAAACATTTGAATATCCTTTCCCTGAGAAATCCAGGCGGCAGCAGGCGCAAATACATCTCTCCCGTGAAATGTATCAGAAATTTCTTCCCTTGTAAACTTTTCAATAAGATGTATAGTTGTTTTCTCAGTAAACAGGAATGAAAATACCCCGTTGTCGGGACCAACAAAATAATGTCCATTGGATGAAAATATGATGCTTGCCCTTTTTCCTCCCACCCCGGGGTCCACAACAACAATATGGATTGTTCCTTCCGGAAAGTATTGGTAGTAATGCACAAGAAAGAATGCTGCCTTTTCTATATCCCCCATTGGGATATTATGGGTAATATCCACAATCTTTACCTCAGGATTTATTTTATAAATCACGCCTTTCATTTCTCCAACAAAGGGGTCGGTATATCCTAAGTCCGTGAGGAGGGTGATGATTTTCATCCATTTACCTTTATTTCATAATCGGAAAAGCCTGCTTCAAAATCAAATACATCCCTGAAATCGTCCAGGGAGTCGCTGGGCTGTTTACCCAATAATCCTACATCAACAAGATTAAATACGATATAGCCAAAATCAAGCGTAGAATGGATACCCCAGGAATTAAAGACCTCCTTCGTAAATTTACCATACAGGCGGAATCCCAATTTTCTTATGGCTGAAAGCAATTCCTTTCCTGATATATGCTTTTCCCTATAAAGCAATTTTTGGCTATATGAGACAGCATCCAATACAAAAATATACGCTTCCATTTTATACCTGCTATCTCTTTTTAATATCTCTTTAATTTTTTCCATCAAAGTAAATATACATATAATTTTTTATCTGGCAAGTATTTTTTTGCCTATTTCGGTCCTTTCCCTTGCATTTTTTAAGGGGTATAGTTAATAAGTAAGGAATCTCCTCGGGATTTCGTAACTTTCCCACTTAATGCGGAGAAAGGACAAAAAAAGACACATAGATGCCGTCGTATTGTGTTAATTTTTTTCCATAAAATTTATTTTTTTGTTGACATCTCGCATTTTTCTATTATATAAAGGGTAAGGCCGAGGTAGCTCAGTCGGTAGAGCACAGGACTGAAAATCCTGGTGTCGACGGTTCGATTCCGCCCCTCGGCATATTAAATAATAAACGAACAGGAGGTTTAACAATGGATGTTGAAGAAGAAGTTAAAAAGATTATTATGGAACAATTAGGTGTAGATGAATCCCAGATTACACCGGAGGCAAACTTTATTGATGACCTCGGAGCAGATTCTCTGGATACCGTAGAGTTGGTAATGGCTCTGGAGGAGAAATTTGAGTTGAAGATTTCAGATGAGGAGGCAGAAAAATTAGATACAGTGGGAAAGGTGGGTGAATATATTAAATCCCATATAAATAAATAGGCTTTATGAAGAGAAGAGCAGTTATAACAGGCATAGGGGTTGTATCACCTGTAGGTAATAACAAAGATAAATTCTGGGATGCTTTAAGGTCTGGTAAAAGCGGGATTGAAAAGATTACAAAATTTGATACCTCAAATTTTGAGGTGAAGATTGCAGGTGAGGTAAAAGGGTTTCACCCTGAAGAAAGACTGGATAGAAAAGAGGTGAAAAGATATGATATCTTTACCCAGTATGCACTTTTTGCTGCTAATGAGGCGATTCAGGATGCATTTTTACCTTTGGAAAAAGAGGATAAAGAAAGGATTGGTGTCATCATTGCTTCGGGAATAGGTGGAACTATTACCTGGGAAGCCCAGCATTTAAGGTTGCTAAATTTGGGTCCTGATAGGGTGAACCCTCTATTTATTCCTAAAATGATTATAAACACAGCACCTGGCTCTATCGCAATTCATTACGGTTTTAAAGGACCAAATTTTGCTACTGTATCGGCCTGTGCATCTTCGGGACATGCAATTGGTGAGGCATTCAGGAAAATTCAATATGGAGATATGGATATTGCCGTAACAGGTGGGACTGAAGGTTCTATAACGCCCCTTGCCGTGGCTGGATTTACTGCAATGAAGGCATTGTCAAGGAGAAATGATGAGCCCGAAAAATCTTCAAGACCATTTGATAAAAACAGAGATGGATTTATTATGGCTGAAGGGTCTGCAATACTCATTATAGAAGAGTTAGAGCACGCAAAGAAAAGAGGTGCAAAGATTTATGCAGAAATATGCGGATATGGCGCAACAGATGATGCATTTCATATTACTGCCCCTGATGAAAATGCGGATGGACCTGCAAGGGCAATGAAAATTGCAATAAAGGATGCGGGAATGACCCTTAAGGATGTGGAATATATAAATGCCCACGGTACATCTACTGTGCTCAATGACAGAATAGAGACGCTGGCTATTAAGAATGCCTTTGGAGAATATGCCTATAAGATACCTGTGAGTTCAACAAAATCTATGACAGGTCATCTATTAGGTGCAACTTCTGCAATTGAACTTGCAGCCACTGCCCTGACTATCTATTATGGTATAATACCTCCTACAATAAATTATGAGACACCGGACCCTGAGTGTGATTTAGATTATGTGCCAAATAGAAGCAGAAAAGTAGATGTAGGTTTTGCCCTTTCAAATTCTCTTGGATTTGGTGGTCATAATGCAACACTTGCGCTAAGAAAATTATAGGAATGAGAATCATTGTTTGTATAAAACAGGTTCCTGACCCTGAAGAAGCAAAGATGGATACGGATAAGGGAACGGTTGTAAGGGAAGGTGTTTCTCTCATTATAAACCCATTTGACCTCTATGCCGTAGAAGAGGCTTTAAGAATAAAAGAAAAGATAGGCGGAGAAGTAATTACCATTTCAATGGGGCCTCCTCAAACAATAGAGGCATTAAAGGAAACTATAGCAATGGGCGTGGATAGTGCGTATCTCATTTCTGATAGGGCTTTTGCAGGAGCAGATACACTTGCAACCTCTTATACCCTATCACAGGCAGTCAAAAAAATTGGTGGTTATAATCTCTTAATTTGTGGGAAGCAAGCAATAGATGGAGATACTGCCCAAACAGGGCCGGGCATTGCTGCCCATCTGGACCTCCCGCAGATTACCTTTGTGAGAAAGATTGAAGAAATCAGAGAGGATTATATCAGGGCAGAAAGATTAACAGAAGAAGGTTATCAGGTCATTGAATCACCTCTGCCAGCGCTTATTACCGTTGTTAAGGAGATAAATGAGCCAAGGTTGCCTACTCTGAGAGGGAAACTCAGGGCAAAAAAGGTTGAAATATCTACATTTACGCCTGACGATATTGCGGTAGATAAAACGAAAATAGGGCTTGATGGTTCACCGACGCAGGTGGTCGAAATATTTACTCCTAAAATTAAAAAAGAGGGTAAGATATTTACGGCAGAAGAACAGGATGCATTTTTCACCGGGGTCAGTGAATTGATGAAAAAAAAGAGTGTGATATAGTGGATATAAAGATAATTCAAGAAAAGTGTGTTGGTTGCGTAATCTGTAAACAAAAGTGTCCTTTTGGAGCGATTACTCTGATAGAAAAAAGGCATCCATTACAGGAAGGTTTAAGGGCAAAAGAGGCGTTAAGACTGGCAGTTATTGATATACAGAAATGCACATTTTGTGGTATTTGTGTAAATGAGTGTCCATTTGGGGCAATTGAGATGGAAAAGGGTGAGGAAAAGGGGATGGATATAAGTCTTTATAAAGGGGTGTGGGTAATTGGTGAACAAAAGCGTGGGGAGATAGAAAGAATTACCTATGAATTGATAGGTAAAGCAATTAAATTAGCAAGAAAGAGAGGGGTTGAGACTGCCGTTGTTTTGCTTGGAGATAATATTAAAACACTGGCAGATGAACTGCTTTATTATGGCGTTGATAGAGTTTATGTATGTAGTGCCCCTTCACTTAAAGATTTTCTGCCTGAACCATATTCAAAAGTTTTGATACATTTAATAGAAAAGGAGAAGCCCGAGATAATTCTTGCAGGTTCAACTACTCAGGGTAGGGCACTGCTTTCAAGGATTGCCGTAAATTTACATACAGGACTTACTGCCGATTGCACAGGTTTGGAAATTGATGAAAATACAGGAAATCTGGCTCAAACAAGACCTGCATTTGGGGGTTCTGTAATGGCAACCATTATTACACCAAAACACAGGCCTCAGATGGCGACAGTAAGACCCAGGGTATTTAAGATACCTGAGAGGGGTAAAGAGAAAAAGGGGAAGATTGTTGAAGTGGACACAGGGGGACTGGATTTATCCTCAAGGACAAAATTATTGAAATTTGTCAGAGATATTACGACAGAGGTGAAATTGGAAGATGCCGACATTATTGTTTCAGGTGGGAGGGGATTAAAGGGACCTGAGAATTTCAAACTCATATTTGAACTTGCAAAGGTATTAAATGCAGGTGTTGGTGCGTCACGGGTAGCAGTTGATGAGGGTTGGATACCATATTCACACCAGGTTGGTCAGACAGGCAAAACTGTTGCACCAAAGGTCTATATTGCTGCGGGCATTTCGGGTGCTATTCAGCACCTTGCAGGTATGCAAACATCAGACATTATCGTTGCAATAAATAAAGACCCTGATGCGCCTATATTTAAGATTGCAGACTACGGCATTGTTGCAGACCTGTTCGATGTTATTCCATATCTTACAAAGAAATTTCAAGAGCTCTTAAATGCCTGAAGAAAGACTTATAAATGCACCATTAGAAGAAGAGATGCGCTCATCTTATCTGGATTACGCGATGAGCGTTATTGTGGGTAGGGCTTTACCTGACATAAAAGACGGTCTAAAGCCTGTGCATAGAAGAATTTTATATGCAATGCACCAGTTGGGGCTTACTCACTCAAAACCATTTAAGAAATCTGCCACCGTGGTTGGAGAAGTTTTAGGAAAATACCATCCGCATGGTGATATGGCTGTTTATAATTCTCTTGTAAGGATGGCACAGGATTTTTCAATGAGATACCCACTGATTGATGGGCAGGGAAATTTCGGCTCGATAGATGGCGATGCGGCGGCGGCCTACAGATATACAGAAGCACGTCTTTCTCCTATTGCCGAGGAAATGCTTGCAGATATTGAGAAAAATACGGTAGATTTTGTCCCAAATTTCGACGAGAAGTTAAAAGAACCTGTTGTTTTGCCTTCCAGAATTCCTAATTTTCTTATCAATGGTTCTTCAGGTATTGCAGTGGGTATGGCAACCAATGTTCCTCCCCATAATTTAACAGAGGTGATTGATGCCCTGGTGTTAATGGTTGATAACCCGGATGTTCAGGATGAAGATATTTTAAGGATTATTCAGGGTCCTGATTTTCCAACAGGTGCAGCCATTATGGGGATTAAAGGCATAAGAG
>WFRC01000358.1 GCA_015486685.1 Caldifarciminota bacterium | reverse complement strand
TCCTGTAATGGCATAAAGTGCAAGCACCTCATTAATATCAGAAATTCTCTTAATAATATCAGGGAGTTTCTTCCCTTCTACTTTTAACATTACAAATGCCATCCTCATATCAGCCATAATACCTCCTTTGTTTAATAAGTTAGAAGTAAGAACTAAGAAGTGGGAAGTATAAAAACCGTGAATCGTAAGCCGTTAATTGTAAAAACTACGCTTATTTTACCCAACATCTAACATCCAATGTCTTCTATCTTCTCACGCTTTACGCTTTACATCTTACGGTCTTTTTCGTTAATTTCGTTTTTCACGAATCACCAGCACGGTCACGTTTGTTAATCCTTTACTCATTCACTTCCCACTTCCTACTTCTCCGTGTCATTGCGAGCCTGCCAGAGGCAGGCGTGGAAGCCGAAGGCGTGAGTGAGCGAAGCGAATGAACACTCTCATCTTTTTCCCATTACCTCTTGCCTCTTACCCATTACCGTTTCTTTCTCATTCTCTCTTTTCCCTATATACTCACTACTCATACCTCGCTACTACTTTTTCAACTCATTCACTAATCTTTTGCCATCGGCTTTCGGCTGCCTTTATCTTTTTTCACTTTTCAATCCGCATTTTGCATTAAATATTATTTTCTCTAATGTCTAAAATGTCTCTTGCCCGTAAATATAAGGGCAATATTATATTCATTGGCTGCCTGAATTACCTCTTTATCCCTGATGGAGCCCCCTGGCTCAATTACAACACTTACACCACCTTCGGATGCCCTGTCAATAGAATCTCTGAACGGGAAAAATCCATCAGAGGCAAGAGCAGTTGCTCCCGTAAAATGTCCCTGATTATGCGCCTTTTTTACTGCAATTTCAACGGAATCAACCCGTGACGGCTGACCTGTTCCAATGCCCAATGTTCTATCGTTTATAGAAATGACTATTCCATTTGATTTTACCCATTTTACCACCTTCCATGCAAATTTTGCCGCCTCCCATTCCCTCTCCGTAGGTTCTCTATTGGAAGATATTTTCCATCCTTCAGGTGTATCTATATCAATGTCCGCATCCTGAACAAGCAGCCCTCCATATACCCTTTTGTAATCAAAATACCTGTTTCTTTTCCCCATTTCTTTAATTTCCAATATCCTTAAATTCTTCTTTCTCTTTAACTCATTCAAGGCATCTTCTTCATAATCAGGGGCAATCACCACTTCAAAAAATGATGCAGTAATCTCCTGGGCAGTTTCAATCTTCACTTTCCTGTTTAATGCTATAATACCTCCAAAAGCGGAAATAGGGTCTGATATATGCGCTTTTTTAAATGCATTCGTTATATTATCTCCAATTCCGACACCACAGGGTGCAGCGTGCTTTACCACAGAGGCAGCAGGTATATCAAACTCCTGCACAATACCCAATGCTGCATCTGCATCCATAATATTATTATAAGAAAGTTGCTTGCCATTAAGCTGAATTGCATTGCCAATACTATTTTCAGCACCTTTTTCTATATAAAACGCACTTCTCTGGTGAGAATTTTCTCCATATCTTAATGTGCTTATTTTTTTAAGGTTTATGCTAAATATCTCAGGGAATTCTTTTTCTTCTCCCTCCCGCAGTTTTTCGCTAAAAAAACCGCTTATCAGATTATCATAATCCCTTGTTTTCAAAAATGCCTTTCTTGCATATTTCACTCTCTGTGTTAATGTAATATTCCCATTATTTTTCTTAAAACCTTCCTGAAATTCTTTATACTGCTCAGGTGATGTTAATACAACACAATCCCTATAATTTTTTGCACCTGCCCTGATTAAAGAAACACCACCAATATCAATAAGTTCAATCATTTCATTAGGGGACATATTTTCTTTAAATCCCTTTTCAAACGGGTATAGATTCACAACTATCAGGTCAATAAATGATATTCCATTTTTTTCTAGTTCCTCTTTATGCCTTTCATTATCTCTGTTTGCCAATATCCCTCCAAAAATCTTGGGATGAAGGGTTTTTACCCTACCGCCAAGAATTTCAGGAAAGTTTATGTATTCTGATACCTCTTTTGTTGGAATGCCGTTCCCCTTGAGATACTTATATGTTCCGCCTGTAGCAATAATTGAAATCCCCTGCTCAACCAGAAATTTAGTGAAATCAAGAATCCCGGTTTTATCGGATACGCTGATAAGTGCTTTTTGAACTTTCATCAATATTTACCTCCTAAAATCTTTTTTGTTTCCTTTAACAAGCGATATATTTCTCCTAAATCATCTTTCCGCGGTAAACTATCCTTTTTCTTCAGGGCTGTCTTTGCACCTTTGATAGTCAACCCATCTTCATAAAGCAATTTTTTTATTTTCCTCAAAAGCGCTATATCTTTCTCTTTATAAAATCTCCTTCCACCTTTACTTCTTTTAAGTTTCAGTTCCTTAAATTCTTTTTCCCAGAAACGAAGCACAGAACTTTTTATTTCTAGAATTTTTGCAACTTCACTTATTGAATAATAAACTTTTTTCATATTAGTCCTCTTTTTTTAACTTTCTCATCATTAAATCTTTAATTCCAATGACGGGAGATTTCCCCAGAAAAAGCACATTATAAATTTCTTGAGTTATGGGCATTTCTACATTATACTCTTTTGCGAGTTCCAGTGTTACCCCTGTCGTATATACACCTTCTGCTACCTCTACCATATCATTGAGTATATTATCAAGTTTTTCTCCCTTACCTATTTTCTCCCCCACTTTGTGATTACGGGACAACTTACTGAAAGATGTTACAACAAGGTCTCCGACCCCTGAAAGTCCGAAAAATGTCTCTTGCCTTCCGCCCATTGCGACACCTAATCTCTTAATTTCTGCCAATCCTCTGGTTATAAGGGCAGACTTTGTATTCATCCCAAGGGAAAGCCCATCACAAACGCCTGACGCAATAGCAATAATATTTTTTAATGCCCCACCCAATTCTACACCAATTTTATCATTGGAACGATATAAACGAAAATAGTCATTAGAGCATGCATTCTGAATAATCTTTGCCTTTTTTGAATCTGAGGTACCAACAACGGCCGATGTAGGCATCTTCTTTACTACCTCTCTTGCAATTGTAGGTCCGGATAGAACTGCAACATCTCTTAATTGAGGTAATTCCTCTAATATTACCTCTGACATCCTCTTCTTTGTTCCCTTTTCAATGCCTTTTACGGCACTTACACCAATCATATCACTGTTTACATAATCCTTAAATAATTGGGCAGTCTTTCTTAAAGCGAAAGATGGCGTAACAAATATAACCATTTCTGCATTCATTACGGCTTCATCAGGTTTTGAAGTAATAAATATGTTATCAGGGATTTTATAACCGGGTAGAAAAATTTTATTTTCCTTAAATTTTTTGATTTCACTTGCCCTTTCAGAAAAAAATTCGTATAAATTTATTTTATGTCCATTGTCGGACAAAAGAAGGGCTATTGTTGTTCCCCAATTTCCAGCACCAATAACTGTTATTCTCATAGGTATATAAAACAAAAAAAATGAAAAAAATCAAGGGGAAAAATAAAAAAAATGATATTTTTTGTAAAAATATTTCTCGGGAGCAGCCGTACAAATTATAAAACTCATTTTTGGCCTTGAATATCAAGGTGTTAAAAGAATTGTCAATTGTCAATGCCTGACCCCTATATTTCGAGAACAGCAGATTAACTACATATAATGCGGAATGCGGAAGTATCTCATAAGGCGTAAATCGTGATTCGAATATAGCTCCCAGCCTCCAGCTTCCAGCTGACAGCCTAAAAGGAATATCCCTTTTTATCGTCGTTTGGAAACGCCTCTTACATTTAACTACACATTCACACGGTGAATGCATTCTAAAAAACTCCTCCCCATTTAATGAGATTGTTTGCTCCCGTTGGTCGCTCACGTCTTCGGCAGTTCGTTCGTTTCACTTACTCACATCTTCGGTAGTTCATTTCGCTTCGCTCACTCACATCTGCGACTTCCACGCCTACCTCTGGCAGGCTCGCAATGACAATACTGGTAGCTGGAAGCCCATATTTTCTTCCTTTCTTTTTCTTCTTTATCTTTTGGCTTTTTGCTGTAATTTCCCCCACCTGTGAGATTGTTCACTCATTACATTCGCTCACGCCTACGGCTTCCACGGGACTTCGTCCCTCGCAATGACAATACTGGCAGCT
>WFRC01000357.1 GCA_015486685.1 Caldifarciminota bacterium | reverse complement strand
TGGTAGATGTTATAAAGGGTATGGTAGGAAATCTTAAGGTGGAATTGATTGAACCTGTTTTGGTTAAAGGATATCCGAGGGACGAAGATTTTAAGGCGCTGGATAAACTTGCAGATAACATTCTGGAGAAACATAAAAGCGCAGGGATTGTATAGCCGATGGCAAAAGGCAGCCGAGAGCCGATGGCCGTTAGCCGAGAGCAAAAACGAAAACAACGAAATAAACGAGATAAACGAAATTAACGAAACAAACGAAACAAACGAAATTAAACAAAGGAGGTATTATGTTAATAGGTGAAAAATTCCCAGAGATGGAAGTTCAAACAACACACGGTAGATTGAAATTGCCCGATGTATTTTCGGGGAAATGGTTTATCTTATTCAGTCATCCCGCTGATTTTACCCCGGTATGCACAACAGAATTTGTTGCATTTCAGGAAAGATATGAAAAGTTTAAAGAATTGAATACTGAATTGATAGGGTTAAGTATTGACCAGGTGTTCTCTCATATCAAATGGGTTCAATGGATTAAAGAGAATATTAAAGTAAATGAACATCCTGTGGAGATAAAATTCCCGGTGATTGCTGATGATACAGGTAAAGTAGCACAGGCATTGGGCATTATTCATCCTGCCAAAGGCACAAATACAGTCAGAGCGGTGTTTATTGTTGACCCTAAAAGCATTATAAGGGCAATACTTTATTATCCTCAGGAACTCGGCAGAAATATGGATGAAATTGTGAGAATGATTAAGGCATTTCAGGTATCAGACAAAAATGGTGTAGCCATACCAGCAAATTGGCCTAACAATGAAATTGTTGGCGATGAGGTGATAATCCCACCTGCATCAGATGAAAAGACAGCAGGTGAAAGAATGAATCAATATGATTGCTTTGATTGGTGGCTGTGCCACAAAAAACTATAAAGAAGGAGGTCTATTATGATTTCCGATAGAATGCTTGAAGCATTAAATAAACAGATAAATGAGGAGATGTTTTCTGCATATCTCTATCTTTCAATGTCAGCATACTTTGAATTACAAAATTTGAAAGGATTTGCAAACTGGATGATGGTGCAGTATAAGGAAGAGGTTGACCATGCAATGAAATTTTATCATTATATAAATTCAAGGGGTGGAAAGGTAAAACTCTTTGCACTGGCAGAACCTCCCTCTGAATGGAGTTCTCCTCTTAATGCATTTGAAGAAACACTAAAACATGAACAGCACATTACAAAATGTATAAATGACCTGGTTGACCTCGCAGAGCAGGAAAAGGATAGGGCTACATTTAATCTTTTGCAGTGGTATATTGACGAACAGATAGAGGAAGAGGAAAATGACAATGAGATACTTGGTAAACTGAGACTGCTTGGAGAGGGTGGCAATAGTATTTTTATGCTTGATAGAGAACTTGCGCAAAGAAAATATATCCCTCTTGCTCAGGGAAAAGAATAAAAAGGAGGTATAATGACAAAAAAAGGACAAATCTACAGATGTGAAATTTGCGGAAATATTATTGAAGTGGTGCATACAGGAGCAGAGGCACTTGTCTGCTGTGGTCAACCTATGAAGCTACTTCAAGAAAAATCAGAGGAAGAAGGAAACGAAAAGCATCTGCCTGTAATTGAAAAAATGGAGACAGGTATTAAAGTAAAAGTTGGTTCAATACCCCATCCAATGGAGGAAAAACACTATATTGAATGGATTGAGGTAATAACAAAGGATGGTGCTTTCAGAAAATTCTTAACCCCGAAAGATGCACCGGAGGCAGTGTTTAATATTAATTATGATGATGTAATTTCTGTAAGAGAACACTGCAGCATACACGGGTTGTGGAGAAAAGAGTATCAGTAGCGAATAGTTAAAAAGCCGAGAATCTTAAAACTAAGAAAACTGACATTACCATACCCTGTATATGAATCTTAATGTAAAATAATGTTTTTGTTGAAAAAACTTTTTTGCTTATTATAATATTGGGAAAGGAGGTATAATGAAAACGGTAACAGGTGTAATTCGTAAAGGTGAGAAATTTTATATAGGAGAATGTGTTGAAATAGACGTAATAACACAAGGAAAAACCATAGATGAAACAATTAAAAATCTTAAAGAGGCAATTGCTTTATATTTCCAAGATGATAGGGCAGAGATATTTCAACTCCCCGATGAACCCCCAATTACTTTTTCTGTTGATGTAAACCAGTATGCCACCAGATAGTAAATACCCTGTTTGTTCAGGGAAAAATGTCGTTAAAGCCTTAATGGCCATTGGATATACCAAAAAATCTCAAAGAGGAAGTCATATAAAGATGGTAAAATACTATGGCAAAGATAAACACATTATAGTCATTCCATTGCATAAAGAATTAGACAGAGGAACTCTGGGTAGTATAATTAGAAGGATCTCCCGATATTATCCTAAGGAGAAATTTATAGAAATGCTTAAGCATAGATAATTTTGAATATAATTCATAAAAAATGATAAAACGCGCGAAGCGGAAGGCGTAAATTGTGAAATGTAAAAGGTGAGAAGATATTAAGAAATAATTGAATGTTGAAAGTTGAAGGTTCAAGGTTGAAAGGAATGAAGACGCTTACCGCTAACCGCCAACGAAGGGGTAAAACAGAATAACAAAGTACAAATGACGAATAACGAATCACCAATAACGAATGACAAATAACGATTCACGACTAACGAGATAAATCCGCATTCTCACTTCCGCATTCCGCATTGTTATTTTTGGCGGGAAGCGGTTAGCGGCAGGCGGATAGCGTTTTAACTTATTAAACAAGGAGGTAAATAGTGAAAAGTCTTAAAGGAACAAAAACAGAGAAAAATCTCCTGACAGCATTTTCAGGAGAATCACAGGCAAGAAACAGGTATACCTATTTTGCATCACAGGCAAAAAAAGAAGGGTTCATCCAAATTTCAGGGATATTTACAGAGACAGCAGATAACGAAAAGGAACATGCAAAAAGATTATTTAAATTCTTGGAAGGTGGAGAGGTTGAGATAACGGCTGCATTCCCTGCGGGTGTAATTGGAACCACAGCAGAAAATCTAAAATCTGCAGCAGCAGGTGAGAATTATGAGCACACCACAATGTATCCTGAATTTGCACGCATTGCAGAAGAAGAGGGATTTCCTGAAATAGCGGCTGTAATGAGGTCAATAGCAGTAGCAGAAAAACAACACGAGAAAAGATTCCTTGCACTGCTTGATAACATTGAAAAAGGTAGAGTATTCAAAAGAGAAAAGGTTATGAGATGGAGATGTAGAAATTGCGGATATATTTACGAAGGAACAGAACCACCAGAAAAATGTCCTGCCTGTGCCCATCCCAAAGCATATTTTGAATTACTGGGCGAAAATTATTAAAAAGGTAGTATCAAAGATTTTATGAAAGAAAATTAATAAGTAAAAAGTGGATGAGTTGAAAAAGCAGTAGCGAGGGATGAGTAGCAAGCATATAGGGAAAAGGGAAAAGAGAAAACAGATGAGATTGCCACGGGACTTCGTCCTTCGCAATGACACAGACAAGTAAGAAGTAAGAATGCGGAATGTGGATTTAACTGATATGTCATTGCGAGGAACTTAGCGACGAAGCAATCTCATTAGGCGGGATGGAATTATTACAAAGGGTAAAACGGATAGCGAGTATATTTTTGACAATACTAAAAAACTAATAAGGAGGTATTTATAAAAAAAATTAAAAAGATTATGGAATTCTCAATAATTATTGTATTTATTATGATTACAGGGTGTAAATTAAATTCAGGATTAACGCCAGCAAGAAAAATAGAAGGAGTATGGAAAACTTCATCCCCTGTAAAGTTTTACATAAAAACAGACTTTTGTACCAGTAATCTTGAACTTGTGGCTACTGAAGATAGAACGGTTACAATGGAAATAAAGGAAACAAGCAATTATACCGTTGACATCACATTAACTTATACCAGTTCAAATTTTACAGTTGTAAATCAAAATTGTACTTCATCAACAGGATATACACCTGATGTTTCTCCTATGTATCTACATGGAGATATATCCTCCACACAGTTGACAGTTATGAATTCGCAAAGTAAGGTTTTGGGAATTTTTACTTTTACAACTGATTTGATGCAGGGAACATGGAATGACCTATGGTGTATGGTATATTGCCAAAATGTATATACTGACACCAATGGATTAAAACTCACCTTACAACATTAGGAGAACCATTCAGGGAGTAATATGAAAGTTGAAAGGTTCAAATGTTATGGGATTCTTTATCCTGTTAATCCTGTCAAAAAAATGGGGAGTGGTTAGCTATCTTTTATGATATATAGATTTAATATTCTCAGTTCCACAAATGATTACACTAAAAAGCATATAGATGAATTAAAAGATTGGGATATTGTTGTTGCAAATGCCCAAGTAAAGGGTAGGGGAAGATATCAAAGGCAGTGGTATTCCCCAAAAGGTGGATTATGGTTCTCTACAATTGTTTCTCCTGATTTTATGACAGAAGACTATGGGCTAGTCCCAATTATTACAGGAATTTCGGTCATCAAAGCCCTGATTAAATTTGGCGTAAATGCCGGGTTAAAATGGCCTAATGATATAATACTAAAAAATAAAAAGATTGGCGGTATCCTTTCCGAACTTGTCAAAAATAGAATTATTATAGGCATTGGTATAAATTTAAATTTCAAGAATGAATTATTTAATCAAGAATTAAAAAAAATAGCAACCACAATCTTCTCAGAATTAGATAAAAG
>WFRC01000356.1 GCA_015486685.1 Caldifarciminota bacterium | reverse complement strand
TCGTTTATTTCGTTAATCTCGTTTATTTCGTTCATCTCGTTTTTATTTCCAACAGCAAATATCCTTTTGGCTGGGAGCTGGCAGCTGGAAGCCATATTCTCTCCCTCATCCACCCATTCACTCATCTACCCATCCACTCATTCACTAATCTTTTGCCAACGGCTTACGGCCATCTCTATCCTTTCCCTATATCTCCAATCTCTTTCTCTATTTCTTCTCTTATTTTTTCAAACTCATCCAATTTATCCTCGGGAATAAATTTCATCCTTGCTATTTTCCCCAAAACCTTTAATCCTTCCAAATCCTTTATAAAGACGCCCTTTCCAACAACTTCTCGAGCAGTGTAATAAAAATATTGAATATTTTTAAGCATTAAATATTGTTTTTTTATAGATGTAAATGTATCAATCTCGTCAAATGCATTTTGATGTAGAAAGTCTTCCCTTATTATCCTTGCAACCAGCAATATCAATTGTTCCTGCTGAGATAATGAATCCACCCCTACTAATCTAACAATCTCTTCAAGTTCCGCTTCCTTTTCAAGCACCTTCATTGCGTCTTTTTGAATTTCAAAGAAATCTCCTGCAACCTCTTTTTTTACATAATCCTGAATATTGTCAATATAGAGTGAATATGATGTAAGCCAGTTTATTGCAGGAAAATGCCTTGCATACGCAAGTCTTGCTTCAAGACTCCAGAATACTTTCACAACCCTCAGGGTTGCCTGCACAACAGGGTCAGAGAGGTCTCCTCCAGGAGGTGAGACTGCTCCAATTACAGAAAGTGCACCTTCTCTCTCATCTTTTCCTAAACATTTCACCCTGCCTGAACGTTCATAAAAAGAGGCTACACGCGCGGCAAGATAAGCAGGATAACCTTCTTCTCCTGGCATCTCCTCAAGCCTTCCGGAAATTTCTCTCATTGCCTCTGCCCATCGGGATGTAGAATCAGCCATCAGGGCAACTGAATATCCCATATCCCTATAATATTCTGCAATTGTAATACCCGTATATACAGAAGCCTCCCTCGCTGCAACAGGCATATTTGATGTATTTGCAATAAGAACTGTCTTTTTCATCAGGGGTTCACCACTTTTTGGGTCTTTTAATTCAGGAAACTCCATAAGCACATCTGTCATCTCATTTCCTCTTTCGCCACAGCCTATAAATATTATCACCTCTGCATCCGCCCATTTCGCCAGTTGGTGCTGTGTTACTGTTTTACCTGAGCCAAAGGGTCCTGGTATACAGGCAGTCCCTCCTTTACTAACAGGGAAAAATGCATCAATAATTCTCTGTCCTGTAATCATAGGGATTTCAGGAGGTAATTTATCTTTAACGGGTCTCGGAATTCTTACAGGCCATTTTGTAAGCATTGTAATTTCCTTTATTTCTTTATCTGCCTTGATTTTGCAGATTACATCCTTTACAGTAAATTCCCCTTTCTGGATATCAACTATCTCACCCTCTTTTATATCGGGAGGCACCATTATCCTATGTTCAAGTATGGTTGTTTCCTGGATTTTGCCAATGATATCCCCACCAACAACTTTATCGCCTTTTTTTACAACAGGTTCAAACTCCCATTTTTTTTCATAAGAGAGCCCTGGGATATGAACACCGCGCGAGATAAAATCACCCACCTTTTCTCTGATAGTATCCAGGGGCCTCTGAACACCATCATAAATAGATTCAACAAGTCCGGGACCCAATTCTACTGACAATGGAGCACCTGTAGGGTAAACTGGTGCTCCCACACCTATCCCACTTGTTTCTTCATATACCTGAATAGACGCAACATCCGCTTTTAATTCAATCACCTCTCCCATCAATTTTTCCTCACCCACATAAACAACATCATACATCTTTGCGCCTGACATTTGTGACGCAACAACCAGAGGACCTGAAACCCTTATAATTTTGCCTTCTTTCATACTATTAACCTCCTATATCTATACCTATTGCTTTTCTGATAATCTCTCTCAAATTCTCTATCGAAATATTAGTTCTTCCTTTTACACCGGGGACAGGTATAATTCCCGGATATGGGATTTTTCTTACCTCATTTACAATATCTTTAAGACCGGGATATATACCTTCAGAAACAAAAAGAAATGCATAATCATTTTCTCCCAATAATTTTCTTATAATCTTTTCACCTTCTTCTACATTATCAACAGGAAATACCTCAATCCCGAATGCCTTAAATGGAAAGACCATATCCTGTTCTCCTATTAAAGCCATCTTCATATTACCAATCTCCCTTTTATTATGTCAGATTCCATCTTATTGAGTTTTGCAACAAACAGCATCCGTATATTTTTAATCTCCTTTTCCTTGAAAAATAGATATGCAATAACAGGTTCAGCCCCCAGACTGATATACCTTGTAGTTTTCAGAAAATCATCCATAAATTTTTCCCCAGCCCTTTCCAGTTTTACAAAAGAATTTTCTTCTCTGAAACCTAAAATACCTTCATTTACAATTTGCTGGTAAGAGGTTCTTGAATAAAATCCTGCAATGGTATCAATATTTTCTGAAAATACCTTTACAATCTCTTCTGATGGAATATAACCTCCCTCAAGAAATACCTTTGAAAGATTGCTTCCCCTCCCTGTAAATTTCAACCTGAAAATAGTATATATATTGATTATATCTGCATTCATCTTAAAATATATACGCAGGAAAGGATAATCCACTCCACAAAGATATTTATACATTATTCTGTCAATGGCAAAAGAAAGGCGTTGGGAGTCTTTTTTTTCATAGTATGCCTCTATTCCGGCATTTACTGCTGTCGCAAGATATTCAGGCAAACTTTCATAATATTCGTTCTGAAATACCACTTTTATATCCTCAATAGGAATATTTGATAGAGGGATAAGATATGCATCCGTATTTTTCTCCATAATTTTACCTTTAAGTAACACCTTAATATTATAAAAATCAAATACAGACACTATTCTTTCGTAAATTTGCTTATCAATAAGCAGCCCATCTACTGTCTTATAGGTATCCCATCTTTCTCTTTTTAACATGTCTTCATAGCCGTAAGGCATTGCGATCTCACCAAAGTATTTTGCGTAAGAGGTATCAGAGAGTTGTCTTGTAATTTCATCTACCCCCAAGGCATCTGCCATTCTTTCAAATTTTTGTCTATCTAAAAGATAGTTTTCCAGAGCCCTTATTCTTCCTACACTATAGGCATATTTTTCATCTTCAACAGCATAATCAAAGAAACTATACATCTTCGAATAGGCCCTTTATGATTTCCGACTGCATTTCTTCAAATACCTTTTTTAACAGTGCTTTTAATGATATATTTGTATAAACCTTACCCCTTTTTAAGATTGCACCCTTATCAATCCAGGCTTCTTCACCAGATTCTTTCAAATGCAAACCTTTGCTTTTATTGATTTCCTCAACAATGCCTGAAAGTACCTTTTTATCCTCACTCCCTATTAAAACTTCTTCATCCCCTGAAGAAAAATATTTGATAATCAAGGATTTTATAAATTCTCTGTATTTACTTTTATCCAATGAGTAAAGTTCCTCCAGAGATTTATTATATACCTCTGTAATGATTTTCCTTTTCTCCATGAGAATAAGTTTCCTTACTTCTAACTCTTCCATATCAACCATTTTTGTAATTTCCTGCTGTTTGAGTTTTTCCGCCTCTTTTTTTGCTCGTTTTAATAATTCCTTATTCTCCTTTTCTCCCTCAGAAATCTGGAGAGATACCTCTTCCTGTGCTTTTTCTAAAATTTCCTTTGCCTTTTCTTTCGCATCCTTCAGAATTTTTTTTACAACATTCCCTGACATATCTCCTGCCTATTTCAATTTAAGGAGCAAAAATAAAGTGGTCAGAAGTCCAAGAATTGCATAAGTTTCAACCATAGCACCATAAATTACTGCTTTCATTGTTGCTTCTGGTCTTTTTGCACCCATTTCCACACCAGCAGCACACACCTTTCCTTGATGTATACCCGATACAAGACCTGCAATACCCACAGGAAGTGCAGCCATAAAATATTGAAGTCCCTGTACCCATGTCATATTAAATAATGGGGTGCTAAACATTCTGGTATTTATCATTACAAATAAGGCACCAATAAATCCATAAAATCCCTGTGTTCCTGGCAAAGCAACGAGTAAAAAAAGTTTACCAAACTTATTTGGGTCTTCACTCAAAACACCTGCCGCCGCCCTTCCTGCTGTACCAACTCCAATTGCTGAGCCTATCCCACCCAAAAATGCTGCAAATCCTGCCCCAGCAATTGCCAACCATAATCCAGTCATAATACCTCCTTTGTTTAATAAGTTAAAAACGCTAACTGCCTACCGCTAACCGCTTCCCGCCAAATAATAATGCGGAACTGAGAATGCGGAAGTATCTCATGAAGCGTAAATCTCAAGCCGTAAAAAATGTCATTGCGAGTGCTTCTTCCTGCTTGTAGTTTTGCGAAGCAATCTCTCTTTTCATTATAAAAACCGTTTGTCTCGTTTATTTTGTTAGAACCCATCCACTCATCTACTCTCTATTTTCCTAATCATCGTATATCTTTCTGCATAACCAAAGGGGGTAAACTTCTTACCTCCACCTTCATAAAACTTTGTAAAAAATTCCACATATTGCAATCTCAATGTAT
>WFRC01000355.1 GCA_015486685.1 Caldifarciminota bacterium | reverse complement strand
GCTGCCTCAATCACAAGGACACCCTTTGATAATCCGCTTATAATCCTATTTCTTCTGGGAAAGTGATAGGGCAATGGAGGAATACCAGGGGGAAATTCACTGACCAAACAGCCGTTTTCTATCACCTTTCTTGCGAGTGTTCTATTTGAGGGGGGATAAAAAATATCTACACCATTTCCCATTACACCAATAGATTTTCCACCTGCATCCAGAGTTCCTCTTGTAGCAGCGGTATCAATACCAATTGCCATTCCTGAAACCACGGTTATTCCATTTTCCGCCATCTCATTCGAAAATTTCCTGGCAATAATTCTTCCATAATCCGAGCACCTTCTTGCACCTATAATTGCAACATTAAATCCATTTAATATCTTTACATCTCCACGAACAAAGAGGATTGGAGGTGGTTCTGGAATATGTTTTAATAAAGCGGGATAATCCTTATCAACAATAGTAATTACCTGAATAGAAAGGGATTGCATCTTCTCAATCATTTTATTATAGTCAATATTTATTGATTTTTCAGCAGTAAGAAAATCCTTATCTTTCGATAAAACCTTTTCAAAACCCATTTTTTCTGACTTTTCAATGAGAGAGGCAATTTTCTCCAGAGGCAGTGAAGAAAAAGAGAGCTGTAATATGTGTTTAATACCCTTCTTCCCCACCTTCCACCTCTTGATAAAAATTCGGCAGTAATTCTTTTATTATTTTAGAAACCTTTTCTTTTACCTCTTCAGGTTGTGCAGGAAGGAATGTGTCCTTAAATTCCACACTATTTTTCTGAATAATCTTTCTCAATGCCTCTCTCACATTGTTCCTCAGGGTTGCATTTGTATCATCAAAATACGGGATGAGATAAGGTATTGCTTCTAAATTTCCCAATTCTCCAAACACAACCGCTGCGCTTGCCCTGACAAACCATATACCATCCTGCATCAATTTTACTATATCATCAAATATTTTATCTCCAACCTTTACAATTGCATAAGCAGCCGCATTCCTTATATGCCAGCTTTCATCTGTTAATGCTTTAAGAAGAGCAGTCTGAGACTGCTTCGTATTTAATTCCCCAAGTGCATTGATGGCTTTGAGCCTTCTCTTTATATTTGGGCTTTTTAAGTCTTCAAAAACATTCCTGAATTTATCCTTCTCAGCCATATTTACCTCCTTAAATTATATAAAGTAAAGGAAAAAATATTTTTGTATTTTCCCCCAAAAACCTATGTTTAAATCCCAAATCCAAATACCTTCGTTAAACGTAAATCGTAAGGCGTAAAATGTAAAAACCGTGCCTCGCGTTGTGTTGTTTAACCTATTCACATCCTGAATATGCCAAATTTTGCATCGGGAATTTCTCTGTTCAGGGCAACCTCAATTGCAAGTGCCAGATATTCCCTTGTTTTCATAGGGTCAATAACACCATCATCCCAGAGCCTCGCACTGGAATACAACGCACTACCTTGTTCTTCATATTTTTTGAGAATAGGCTCTCTTATTTTTTCAAGTTCCTGTTCTGTTATTTCCTTACCTTCTTTTTCTAATTGTTTCCTTTTGACCATTGTTAAAACCCCTGCTGCCTGTTCTCCACCCATAACAGAAATTTTTGCATTGGGCCACATCCATAGAAATCTTGGCAAATATCCTCTTCCAGCCATAGCATAGTTCCCTGCGCCATAAGAGCCGCCAATAATCACAGTGAATTTTGGAACATCTGTATTTGCAACTGCATGCACCATCTTTGCTCCATCCTTTGCAATGCCCTTATGTTCATATTCCTTACCTACAATAAATCCTGTAATGTTTTGCAAAAATACAAGAGGAATTTTTCTAAATGAGCACAGTTCGACAAAATGTGCCCCCTTCAATGAAGATTCAGAAAAAAGCACTCCGTTATTTGCTAAAATCCCTACTGGATAACCCATAATGCGTGCAAATCCTGTAATCAAGGTCTGTCCATATAAAGGCTTAAATTCTGAAAATCTGCTGCCATCTACAATTCTTGCAATAATTTCTTTCATATCAAAGGGTTTTTTCAAATCTTTAGGAATAATGCCATAGATTTCATCAGGAGAATAGTAAGGGTCTTCGGGTTCTTTCCTATCTAATGGAAATTTCTTACTTGCAGGGAAATTTTCTAAAATATTCCTTGCAATCATAAGGGCATCATCATCGTTTACTGCATAATAATCTGCAACACCTGAAATCCGCGTATGCACATCTGCTCCTCCCAATTCCTCAGGTGATACATCAACACCTGTCGCAGCCTTAACAAGAGGGGGACCTCCTATAAATATGGTTCCTTCATTTTTCACAATAATCGTTTCATCGCTCATAGCAGGGACATAAGCACCACCTGCTGTGCTTGAACCCATTACAACAGATACCTGAAGCAACCCCATCCTTGACATTCTTGCCTGATTATAAAAAATCCTTCCAAAATGCTCTTTATCGGGAAATGTCTCGGATTGATATGGCAAAAATATCCCCCCCGAATCTACAAGATAAACACAGGGAAGCAGATTTTCCATAGCAACTTCTTGTGCCCTGATATGTTTTTTAATGGTCATTGGAAAATATGTGCCACCCTTTACAGTTGCATCATTTGCCACAATCATTACCTCTTTACCCTGAATTCTACCAATGCCTGTAATTATGCCTGCTGAGGGTGCTTGATTTTCATATATATTATATGCAGCAAAGGGTGCAATTTCCAAAAATGGGGAACCCTTATCAATTAGTTTCTCAATCCTTTCCCGTGCAAAAAGTTTTTTCCTTTTCTTATGCTTTTCTCTTGCTTTTTTTGGTCCCCCCTCACGGATTTTTTCAAAAATTTTAGAAAGGTTATCCCTCAATCTTTTATGATACTTATACCTCCCCTTAAATTCCTCTGAGTTTATATCAATTTTGGATTTGAGCCTATCCATTATCCATCAATCTTAAATTTATAACTGTACTGGATTAATCCTCTCTTCCCCTCTTCTCTCATCTTTCTGAATACAAAATGAACAGGTTGCCCAATTTTAACATCCTGAATATCTGCATCTGTTATCTGACCCATTATTTTTACACCGTTTTCTAATGCTACAATAGCAACAGGTATAGGTTTATAATACTTAAATTCATCAGCAGGTAGTCTTACAATCGTATATGTAAATATTTTCCCCCTTTCAGGCAAAATCACTGTTTCAAAATCTCTACCACCACATTTATCACATACGAGTCTTGGTGGAAAATGAATCTTCCCACATTTTTTACACTTTTTTGCCTCCAACCTATATCTTTGAGCAGTATATGGTCTAAATCTTTGAACTGGCATATTACCTCCTCTTTAATATATGAACAACAGATGAGCCTGCTGTTCCACCCATATTTTGCGTAAGCCCAATTTTCGGCTCTTTAACCTGTCTATCACCAGATTCACCTCTTAATTGTTCTGTTACCTCAACAATCTGAGCCACACCTGTAGCACCTACAGGATGTCCTTTTGATTTTAATCCACCACTTGTATTCACAGGTATTTTCCCACCAATCTCAGTCTTACCTTCTCTTACGGCAATTGCACCTTTACCTTTTTCAAAAAAACCTAAATCTTCCGTTACAATAATCTCGGCGATACTAAAGCAATCGTGCACCTCTGCAGTATTAATATCCTGTGGATTAAGTCCCGCCATTTTATATGCCTGTTCTGCTGATTTCCTGACAGAAGAGAAACTTATAAGTGAATCCCTTTTATCCAGGGCGATCGTATCTGTTGCTGCTCCTACACCAACGATCTGGGTGAATGGATGTTTATTTAATTTTTCTGCTACTTCCTTTGTTGCAAGTATTACAGCAGCAGCACCATCTGTAACAGGTGAACAGTCAAGCAATCTTAAAGGGTCTGCAACCATTGTAGACGACAAAACATTTTCTACTGTAATCTCTTTTCTATATTGTGCCCTGGGATTTTTTGCACCATTCTTATGATTTTTTACAGAAACAAGCGCCAGGTCTTCTCTCTTTGTGTCAGGAAATTCATATAAATATCTGTTTGCAATCATAGCATATAACCCGGGAAAAGTAATACCGTGAAATGCTTCATATTCCTGGTCTGCGGCTGTTGCAAGTACCATTGTAAAATCTTCTCCATCCCACATCTTTTCTACACCACCTGCAAGCACAATATCATGCATACCTGAGGCAACCTCCATAAAACCCGTTCTTACAGCAAGCCCACCAGATGCACAGGCAGATTCAACCCTTGTTGCAGGAATGCCCTTTACCCCCAGGTAATCTGCCATAACAGAGGCGATATGTTCCTGCTTATTATAAAGCCCGGGACTCATAGAACCAATAATCAGGGAATCAATATGGTCAACTCCTGCATCATCTATTGCAAGAAGTGCTGATTCAACAAATATATCCCTCAGGGATTTATCCCATAACTCGCCCCATTTGGGCATCCCAACACCTATTACATATACTTCTCTACCAATTTGCGCCATTTAACCTCCTTGTCTCGTTTATTTCGTTAATTTCGTTGTTCTCGTTTATTTCGTTTATCTCGTTCATTTCGTTCATCTGGTTAATCTCGTTCATTTCGTTGATTATTTACAACAAATACACAGCGGAGCGTAATATACAACGAAGTGTAATAACGCCGAAGGCAAATAACTGTTTTCATCATTTTGCACTTTGCATTTTTCATTTTCTTTAACTCAATAAACCCTACTAGCCCTATAAACCCATTCACCCATCCACTCATCCTTTCGCTATCGGCTATCTGCCATCGGCTGTCTTTATCATTCATTCATCAATATTTTCTTTCTATATCTCGCATATTTACCATAATCCAGATAAATAGGGTTATCTCTTATCTGGTCCCACACCTTCTTTGCTTTATCCTGAACTTCTTTTATCCTCTCTGTTACCTTAAAGATAAATGAATCACTACCTGCACCTGAGCCAAATGATGTTATCAAAATTAAATCGCCCGGTTCTGCAACATCTAAAACAGCGGATAGACCTGTTGGCGATGCGCCTGAATAGAAATTTCCTGTATAAGGAACAATTAATCCTGGTTCTATCTGCTCTTTTTTAAATCCCAATTTCCTTGCCGCTGTTCTTGGAAATCGTGCATTGGGCATATGAAATACAACAAACCTGAAATCATCGGGTTTAAGATTATTTTTTTCCATAATGTTTTTCGCTGATGTAAGTAAGTGTTTGAAGTATGCAGGTTGTCCTGTAAATCTGCCCGCATGTTCGGGATATGGCTGGTGGTCTCTTCTCCAAAAATCAGGGGTATCTGTTGCATAAGAGTATGTATCCACAAGTTCTGCAATAAGGTTTTCTCTCCCCATAATAAAGGCACTCCCGCCTGCCGCTGCTGTATATTCAAGGGCATCGTTTGGAGCACCTTGAGATGTATCTGCACCAATCGCAAGTGTATAATCAAATATACGGGCTCGAATTTCCATCATTGCTACAAACATTGCCTCTGTCCCTCCCTTACAGGCAAATTCAAAATCGGCAATGTGTACATCAGGCACAATACCTAATGCCTCTGCAACAACTGTTCCACTGGGTTTTACTGCATAGGGATGAGACTCAGAACCAATATACACTGCACCAATCCGGGCAGGTTCTACAAATGCTGCCCTTTTAAATGCATTTTTTGCTGCTTCCACTGATATTGTAATTGTATCTTCATCCAGCCCGGGGACAGTCTTTTCGTAAACCTGAATACCATTGACAATGCTATTTGCATCATCTCCCCATTCCTTCGCAATGGTTTCTACCTTTATCCGATATTTAGGGATATAAGAGCCAAATCCCACAATACCTACTGTATCACCCATATAAACCTCCTTTATTTGTTTCACAAACAATGCAAAATACAAATGGTTAAAGGTAAAAGGTTAAATGTTAAATGTAAAAAGTAAAAGATTTTAAAAAAAGTAAGGCAATCGGGATTAGGAAATCCCTCCTACATTCTTCTTTCAACTTTTAACCTTCAACTTTTAACGGTCTTTTCTTTTTTAACTCAATAAACTCTACTAACTCTATAAACTCAAGAGCTCCACTCATTTATTATATTCGTAAAATCCTTTCCCACTCTTTCTTCCGAGCCAGCCAGCCGAAACCATCTTTCTGAGCAACGGGCAGGGTCTATATTTTGGGTCCCCTAAATCTCTGTATAAAACCTCCATTATATACAATGTAGTATCAAGACCAATCAAATCGGCAAGTGCAAGAGGACCTATGGGGTGATTCATCCCCAACTTCATCACAGTATCAATCGCTTCTGGCTCTGCAACACCTTCCATATATGCAAAAATTGCTTCATTTATCATTGGCATTAGAACTCTATTTGAAATAAATCCGGGAGAATCATTCACAAGCACAGGTGTTTTCCCCAATGATTTTGCAAGTTCATCTGTTGTTTTATATGTTTCATCTGATGTTGCCATTCCCTTAATAATTTCAACAAGTTTCATAACAGGCACAGGATTCATAAAATGCATACCGATAACCTGAGACGCTCTCCTGGTCCATCCACCTATTTCAGTGATTGATATGGTTGAAGTATTTGATGCAAGGATGATGTCTTCTCGTGTCAATGTGTCTATATTTTTAAGTGTTTCCCTTTTAATCTCCTTGTTTTCTACCACAGCCTCTATACAAAAATCAACATCTTTTATCAGATTTAAGTCTGTTCCTGTTTTAATCCGTGATAATGCTTGCTGTTTGTCTTCCTCTGTGATAATCCCTTTCTTAATCTGTCTATCCATATTTTTTGAAATGGTAGCAAGTGCCCTTTCTAAATACTCCTCTTTCACATCTATTAGTACTACCTCATATTTTGAAAAGGCAAATGCGTGGGCTATCCCATTTCCCATTGTCCCCGCACCGACAACACCTACTTTTTTAATATCCATTTAACCTCCTTGTTGAATAAGTTAGAAATAGGAAGTAAGAACTGGGAAGTAAGCACGCTAACCGCCTACCGCTAACCGCTTTCCGCCAAAAAATAATTTATGACAAAGAACATAAGCCCAAAAAAGTGTCATTGCGAGCCTGCTGTAAGCAGGCGTGGAAGCCGAAGGCGTAAGTGAGCGATAGCGAATGAACACTCTCACAGGATGGGCGGTGGCAATAATCACGAATTACCATCACGAACACGTTTGTTAATCCTTTACCCATTCACCCATTACCTCTTACCTCTTACCCATTACTGTTTCTTCCTCATTCTCTCTTTTCCCTATATGCTTGCTACTCATACCTCGCTACTGCTTTTTCAACTCATCCACTCATTCACTTATTAGTTCTCACTTCCCAGTTATTTTTATTTTTTCGGAGAGGCAGGGATTCGAACCCTGGAAGGAGTATTAACCCCTTAACGGATTAGCAATCCGCTGCCTTAAGCCGCTCGGCCACCTCTCCATCGGAGGGTGAGGG
>WFRC01000354.1 GCA_015486685.1 Caldifarciminota bacterium | reverse complement strand
TTATTTTTTTATGTGGCATAATAGACCAATGCCCTAATAAAATAAATATAAGCATTTTTACCTCCTATTTCTTAAACATCTCTTTTGGATATTTTACTATCCAGTATTTCTCATTATCCATATTTGCCACATAGAAATCTCCTGTAGGAGAAAGATAAGTCGTCTTAAAATCACCATACATTACTATCTCATACTTAATCTGTCCAAGATATTTTCCATTATGATTGAACTTTTTTAAAAACCATTGAGTAGTCTTCCCCTCTCCCTTAACAAATAAAAAATAAAAATTTCCTTCCATATCTTCTCCTACCATCCGCCATAGAATAGTATCTTTTCCGTCATATTTCTCAATTAATTCCTTTTTAGGCATTATAGGTGATTTTGTCTTTTGAAGCTTTATCTTATAAAAATCTATCTTACCATTTATAGTTTCTCTTCTATATATCATCCTATCATAAGAATAATAACTTCTTAAATCTTTTCTCTTTATTATAGCAATGGTATCCCTTAAATCAGGGGAGAGAATGATTTCTCTGTCAACAAATCCCTGAGCATTATACCCCAACCTGTGCATATATCCTTTATAATCTGTCTCTGGAGGAAGTTCCTTTTTTATTTCTTTCATCTCCTTCCCTGTAAGAATCTTCATTAATTTACCATCTTTGCTGAATATTTGAATTCTTTCAGGAATATGTTCGGAATCCCAGATATAAATATTTCCCTGCTCATCTACTCTAAAATTCCCGGGCCCGTATGCCATATCTGCAAAAGTTACTCCTATCTGCCCTTTATCTTTGCCAAATCTGCATACAAGCACTGTTTCAGGTCTTGCAACCTGTGATAATACAAATAAACCAATTAAAAACATAAATACCTCCTTTATTATTTTCTTCCAATGCCTTTAAACCTATTTATCCAATAGTCTCTATAAGAGAACTTTTCGTACATAACACTTCGTGGATGATTAAGTGGCCAATTTGTAGTATCATACTTTTCACTGGCAGTCGCATGTATTACCTTATTAACATCATCACATATTATTCCTACATGGTCAACAGTACCATCTTCATTATAATCAATAAATACCATAACCCTGTGGTTATTATCAATTGATGCAATTGCTGCCTCATAAGGTTCATTAAAGAAAACACGCATCCTATTTATCATAGATTGGGGCAAATCTCCTCCAGTATTATAGTTTAACATCTGGGCTGAATAATAGTTTCCATTCTCTTTATAATTGATAAAATTATTGGGTGCTATTGTGAACCATCCACCTAATAAAATAAATATAAGCATTTTTACCTCCTATTTCTTAAACATCTCTTTTGGATATTTTACTATCCAGTATTTCTCATTATCCATATTTGCCACATAGAAATCTCCTGTAGGAGAGAGATAAATCTCGTTGCCAAGATCTCCAAAAACTTTAATTCCATATTTGATTTCACCAAGGTATTTCCCATTATGATTGAATTTCTTTAAAAACCGTTCATAACAGAGACCTCCCTTGCCCTTGCAGAAATTAATATAAAAATTCCCCTCCTTATCTTCTCCTTCCATACGGAATAGAAATGTATCACCTTTAGCTATATATTCATTGAGAAGCACTTTTTCAGGAACTATAGGGAATTTTGTCTTCCGTAGCCTCATCTTATAAAATCTGATTTCCCCTTTTGTTTCTATTATCCTATCATAAGAATAATATCTCGGAGTATTACCCCTTTTTATTATAGCAATGGTATCGCTTAAATCAGGTGAAACAACCATCTTAGGAGGAGATTTTTCTATCTCTCCCTCACTCTTAACAGGATAATGTGGTAATGGAAGTGTATGTAAATATCCTCTAAAGTCCATATTTAATAAAAACTGGCCTTTTATTCTTCTTATATCTTTTCCTGATGATGTTCTTACACTTATAAAATTCCCAAATCCGTAATATACTGTGTCATCCTTAAATGCTACCGGGCAATTACCCGAAACACCCGAATAATTCATTTCAGGAACAGAAATAACATACCAGAAAACCCCATTATTTTTAAACGCCTCAATCCGATTATTTTCAGAATCTATTATATAGATATTTCTATATTGATCAACACCAAAAGCAGGACCGTATGCCATATCTGCAAAAGTTACTCCTATCTGCCCTTTATCTTTGCCAAATCTGCATACAAGCACTGTTTCAGGTCTTGCAACCTGTGACAATACAAATAAACCAATTAAAAACATAAATACCTCCTTTATTATTTTCTTCCAATGCCTTTAAATTTATTACTATCGTACCAATATGACCTATGAGAGAATTTTTCATACATTACACTTCGTGGATGATTATTGTGCCAATCGTTTTTATTATAATAGTATAAAGAACTTGTGGCATGCATCACTTTTGCAGTATCATCACATACTATTCCTACATGGTTAACAGTACCATCCTCATTATAATCAATAAATACCATATCCCCTGGTTGCCTATCACTGAATGTTAATCCAGACTTATGATACTTGTTGTAAAGCATTTGTGCATTTGTATTACAAACATTTATCCACTCCTGAATATTATTTTTTCATAGTATGCGTAGTCGTAAGCTAAAGTTGCAAGTCCAGAACAATCTACTCCATAATACCCTTGAAAAGTTTTAGTGCCTCCATAACATTTTCCTACATAATTGCCATCTTCATCATTATGCATACCATATACATAAGGAACTTTAATAAACAGCGAAGCCTCTTTGACAACAATATTTGTAAAATTACCAAAATTTGCCCTTATTCTAAGCTTAATACCCTCAGATGCTGAATTAAGATGAATGGAGCCGCCTCCATCCAGGTCAGCAAAATCTGCTAATACCTTATAATAATTTGCTCCCATCTCTGTTGTAGGGGTATATTCCCATTTATCATAAAGAGGTCCACTCTCTTCTATTATGCTATCATAATGAACAGTATATTCATACGCTGTGTCTTTGGTAGAGTATGGTCTTACTCTTATCCATGTGAAATAAGGAGGGGTAGAAGGCCAGGTTTGTTCTCCCTGTCCGTATACAGTTGTGGTAGAATCCTTATAATAGTAAATATAAGCCTTCATAGGTGAACCCCAATTAGATATACTTAATTTATATTTGTTTTCAGAAGATTCCCAGCATCCAGAGGAAAAAGTTGTTGTAATAACTACAATAGAAATAAACAAAAATAAAGCAGCTCGTAGTTCTGCGTGGCAATTTCATCTGTCTTTCGTTCATTTCGTTCATTTTGTTTATTATTTACAACAAATAACAGCGAAGCGAATATACAACGAAGTGTAATAACGCCGTAGGCAAATAACTAATCTTTTTCTTAACTTTCAACCTTAACCTGTCTTTTTCCGTATCACCATATCATCGTATCACCGTTTTCAGTGAGCCAATCGGGGCTGGGAAGCCCCTCCTACATTCTCATTTTTCTATTTTTTCAACTCAATAAACCCAATAAATCCATTCACTAATCTTTTTGCCAACTGCTTACGGCTGTTTTTTAATCTTTTACTTATATCTGCGTTAATCTTGTTTATTTTGGATTTGCGATTTTCTTCGTTGTGGATTTCCATCTTTCCATAGAAATCTGGAGGATTTTTTCAACGAGGTCTTCGTAAGGAATGCCATCGGCTTTTGCCTGGGCAGGCAGGTCAGAGATTTCAGTCATCCCCGGGATGGTATTTACTTCAAGAACATAGGGTTCATTTTCCCTGAGTCTCATATCAACCCTTCCAAAATCTGCACATTCAATTGCGTTATAAGCCTTCAATGCGAGATTTTTTACAATCTTTGTTAGATTATCATCCAGACGGGCTGGTATGATAAATTCTGTTTTTCCCTTTGTGTATTTTGCCTCATAATCATAAAACTCATTTTTTGGAACAAGTTCTAATATGGGTAATGCCCTATTCCCTACAATGCTTACAGTAATATCTTTTCCTTCTATGTATTCTTCAAGAAGGACATCTCCGAATTTATCCATTGTTTCCTTTATTGTAGAAAGGAGTTTATCAGGGGCTTTGATAATATTTACTCCAATGCTTGAGCCCTCATATCGGGGTTTAACTACAATGGGAAATCCCAACTTTCTTGGTATTGTCTGTGCAAATTTCTGCAAATTTTCTTCAGGTATAAGAAATCTTGGGGTATTAACACCGGATGCGAGGAATATCTTCTTTGTGGTGATTTTATCTATGGCGCAGGCACTTGCCTTTACGCCTGAACCTGTATATCCGATCCTCATTATTTCAAGTAATCCCTGGATTGTTCCATCTTCTCCGGGACTGCCGTGCAGCATTATGTATGCAAATTCTATTGCTTTTTCCTTTAATACTACGGGCAAATTTCTATTCACATCAATTTCCACTACATCATATCCCTTTTTTCTCAAAGCATCTGCTACATTTTTGCCTGAACGGATAGATACTTCCCGTTCCCTTGACCAACCTCCATAAAGCACTCCAATTTTCATTTCACCTCCATATTAAAAACCGTTAATCGTAAAAACAACAGATAACTACAGACAACTACGCAACGGCACGGTCGTTGCACTCCAAACTCCCGGATGAACCGGGAAGTAAGAAGTAAGAACTGAGAAGTGACAAATCGTAAGGCGTAAATCGTAATTCGTTATTCGTAAAAACTTTCACCCTCCCTTTATCCCTTCCCTGTCTGCGTGCGGACACGCACAGGTAGACATCAAGGGAGGGAGATAGAGGATTTATCGGGGCTGGGAAGCCCCTCCTACAATTTATTTTGTTAATCACAAATCACCACCACGAACACGTTTGTTACTTTTTTCCTCATCCACTCATTACTTATGCGTTTTACCCTTTAATATCTCCCACTCCCTATTTACATTCTTCTGGATATGTTCAATGTTTTCATCCTTTAAGTGTTTGAATCTTCCCTGAAGTTTAAGGTATTCCTTGACAGGTATCGGCTCCTGAATATCCTTTGTAATCTTCCAGTTAAGTCCATCCTCTATCTCAATAAGTGGAAATATACGCGATTGAACTGCAAGCCTCGTGAGTTTTATAGAATCCTCAGGTTTTGATTTCCAGCCAGGAGGACAGGGAGAAAGGAGTAGAATAAATCTTGTTCCCTTTATGGATTTTGCCTTTTGAAATTTTTTAATAAAATCCTGCGGGTATCCAATGGTAGCGGTAGCAATATATGGAATTCTATGTGCAGCCATAATGGAAATTATATCCTTTTTCGGTCTATCCTTCGGGTGTTTTACAGGGGTTGTTGTTGTCCATGCACCCCAGGGTGTTCCTGAACTTCTCTGAATGCCCGTATTCATATATGCTTCATTGTCATAACAAACATAGAGAATATCCTCATTTCTCTCTGCTGCCCCTGATAATGCCTGAATACCAATGTCATAGGTACCTCCATCTCCTGCCCATGCCATTACAGTTGCATCGCCCTTCCCCCTTATCGTCAATCCTGCTTTTATACCCGTTGCCATAATGGCTGCTGTTTCAAATGCCGTGTGAAAAACAGGCGTTTCCAACGCATGTGTAGGGAATGCACCATCTATAATTGACCAGCAGCAAGCAGGTATTACAACAGCCGCATTTTTTCCAACCACTTTCATTGCATATCTCATTGAAAGTGCCGCTCCGCAACCCTGACAGGCGAGGTGTCCTGAATTAAAATTTTCTTCCTTTGGTATCCCTTCCCATTCAAAACTCATTCTTTCACCCCCTTCCATATAATTTCTTCCATTCTTTCTCTTTTAACGAGGTCGTTATAAATATCTTCAATATCCTTTACTGTAATATCCCTTCCGCCAAGACCCATAATATATCCTATTGCCAGAGGTTTCTCGTTATCCTTCAGGGGAAAGAGTGCAGATTTTATCTCCTGATAGAATATGCCCGAAGCACCAAAGGATATACTCCTATCAATAATACCCAACTTTTTTCTACCTTTTAGAACATTCCTTATATCCTCAAAGGGGAATGGTCTGAATACTATCATTCGTAAAACACCTAATTTTGCCCCTGTTTCCTTTCTTATTTTATCCACAGCATATTTAACGGTGCTACTTACTGCTCCTGATGTTACCAGGATATAGTCTGCGTCATCACACATAAATTCCTCAAATATCCCATAGTTTCTTCCGAATTTTTCATTAAATTCCTGAAATGCACTTTTTATAACAGTGAGTGCTTTCTCCATAGCCTTCTGTATTTTATACCTGAATTCCATATATACATCAGGTCCACCTAAAGGTCCGTAGGCAATCTTATTCCCCGGTTCAATAACATACATAGGCTTAAATTGTGGGAGGTATTCATCCACATATTCCTGCTTATATATTTGAACAGGTTCATAGGTATGGGAAAGTACAAATGCATCAAGCACGAGCATTCCCGGGAGGAAAACCTGCTCTGCTACCTTAAATGTTATAATGACAAAATCTAATACCTCCTGGTTTGATTCAAGATAGAACTGCATCCAGCCCGTATCTCTCTGTGCAAGGGAATCTGTCTGGTCTGTCCAGATTGACCAGGGAGGAGCCATAGCCCTGTTTACATCTGCCAAAACAACGGGAAGTCTTGATGCAGATGCCCAGTGCAGCATCTCATGCATCAACGCAAGTCCCTGTGCAGATGTAGCAGTAAATGCCCTTACTCCGGCTGCTGATGCACCAATACAGGCAGACATTGCAGAATGTTCCGATTCAACCTTTGTGAAAACAGCTTTAATCTTCCCATTTGCAACAAGTTCAGAAAGCAGTTCAACAATAGTCGTCTGGGGAGTAATAGGATATGCAGAAATCATCTGCACCTTTGACAGCATAGCACCATAGGATACAGAATGATTGCCTGTCAACAGTTTTTCGTAATCTATAATATTTTCTTTCACATTTTCCTCCTAATCTTTATATAATTCTTTATATTATTTTGCACTTTGTATTCTGCATTTTTCATTAAAATCATTAGAATTCCCTTTCTTTAACAAGGGATACAACATATCTTGGACATTCAGAATTACAGATGGCACAGCCCTTACAATAATCATATATATACTCGGGATTTCCATCTTCATTCATTTTAATTGCCATATCAGGACAGAACACCCAGCAGTTTCCACATCCATTGCAGTGTCCACAAGAAAAACATCTATCTGCTTCTTTTTTTAACTCTTCCTCTGTTTGTATACCCTTTGATTCCTCTTCTGTAATACTTTTTATTCTTTCTGATACAGATAATTCCTTACTATTTATCCTGGGGAGGTGCTCAAAATATGCAAGATTTAGTTTCTCGAAACCTACTACCTCATCCGATATTTTTGATTTTTCCTCTGGAATATTTCCTCCAAGAAATTTATGCACATTGAATGCTGCCTTTTTACCTGTTGCAATAGCCTCTACCACAGTTGCAGGACCGAGCACCAGGTCTCCACCTGCAAATACATTTGATGCTTTAACCCTCAAAGTTTCATTAGCAATATCTAACCATCCCTTATCATTTTTTAATTCATCAGAAAAGATAGACATATCTGCAACTTCACCTATTGCTGAAATAACGCCATTAAATCCCTCTTCAAATTCTGAACCTTCAATTGGGACAGGTTTTCTTCTTCCTGATGCATCCACCTCTCCCAATTTCATCTTTATAGATTTAACAATAATTTCATTGTCCGATTTCTTTGCCTCAACAGGTTGGGTAAGAAAATCAAATATTATACCATCCTGTTTTGCCTTCTCTATCTCTTCACGAATTGCAGGCATCTCCTGTTCTGTCCTCCGATACAAAATATGCACCTCCGCACCCAATCTCAGCAATGTTCTTGCTACATCCATTGCTACATTTCCACCGCCAATTACTCCATATTTACCCTGTACTTCTTTAATTTTTTCAGTAAGAACATTCCTGAGAAAAGTTAATCCTTCTTGAAAAAATTCTTCTCCCGAAATATTCATCTTTCTCTCCAGAATTGCACCTGTTCCCAAAAATACAGCGTCATATTCTTTTTGTAAATTCTGCAATGCAATATCCTTACCAATGGATGTTCCTGTCTTAAATTCAATACCTTCCCTATTCAGTGCATCAATCTCTTTCCGAACAATCCTTTTAGGTAATCTATACTCAGGAATACCATATCTCAATACGCCACCCGCTTCTTCGTCCTTTTCAAATACCACTACCTTATAACCAAGTGTCCTTAAATAGTGGGCGCAGGAAAGTCCGGCAGGACCTGAACCAACAACAGCAATGTTTTTATCATTATATTTAGGTACATTTTGCCATTTTTTATCCAGCATATAATCTCCAACATATCTTTCTATCTCTCTTATACCCACTGACTTGTCAAATTCTCCCCTGTTGCATTTACTCTCACAAAAATGCGGACATACCCTCCCCGTTATAGAAGGAAAAGGATTTTCTCGGAGTAAAATTTCACCTGCCTCATCCATTGTTCCCCTCAATATTTTATCTATATAATGTGGTATAAGAATATGTGCAGGACAGGCCTCGGTGCAGGGTGCTGTTTTCTCAACAAACACAGGTTTTATATTTCTCCATGAACCTGTTTTGTTAATCAAGGTAGAAAGAAGAGAAACTGGTGCTTCTGGTAGATTTTTCAAGCCTTCCATCTTTTCCATACTATACTCCTTTTGTTTTTACATTGTTATATGCCTCTTCTGCTGCACCTGCATTATCCTCAGGTTTAACAGGCACATTCTCCACAATTGCCTTTTTCAAAGAGTCAAGAGATACAAGTCCAGTTGCCTTAACAAATCCTCCAAGAATAGATGTGTTTACAATAGGTTGAGCCTTTGACCCCAATCCCCATTTCAATGCAATACCCGAGGCATCTACTGTAGCAATTCTAAACTTTACAGGAACATCGATTTTATCTGGTGTAGCAGATGTATTTATTACCACCCATCCATTATCTTTTAAGCCCTCAAATACATTTATTGACTCCAACAATGTGGCATCAAGGACAATAATCCAATCAGGTTCATATATATGAGAGCGGACAAAGAGCCTTTCTCCCTTTTCCCCTATCCTGAGAAATGCAGTAACAGGCGCACCCCTCCTTTCTACACCATATTGAGGGTATGATTGGACATAATGTCTTTCTAGAAATGCTGCCTCCGCAAGGATTTTAGAGGCTACAACTGTACCCTGACCTCCTCTCCCATGAAATCTTATTTCTAACATAGATTCTCCTTTTATTTAGTTAGTATTGCCAAAAATATACTCGCTAACCGCCAAATAATAATGCGGGATTGTTTCGTTAAGCGTAAATCGTTATTCATTAATCGTAAAAACTACGCTTATTTTATCCAACATCTAACATCTAATATCTTCTATCTTCTCACGCTTTACGCCTCACGCCTCACGGTCTTCTCTCGTTTATTTTTCACGAGTCACCATCACGAACACGTTTGTCAATCCTTTTTCAAGTTCCTACTTCTCAGTTCCCACTTCCTACTTATTACGCCTCACGGTCTTTCTCACCATCTCACAACTGCTGCTCCCCAGGTGAAACCACCTCCAAACGCATCCATCAAGACAATATCACCCTTTTTAACTCTGTCTTCTTGAATTGCTAAATCCAGAGAAATAGGGATTGTTCCGGCGGATATATTCGCAATTCTATCTATGGTTATATATGTTTTACTTAAGGGTACACCTACCCTTTTGCAGGTTGCATCAATGATTCTTTGATTTGCCTGATGAGGGATAAATATAGAAACATCCTCAGCCCTTAACCCCGCTCTCTCAAGTGCCTTTTCAGCAGACATCTGCATATATCTTACTGCATATCTAAATACCTCGTTTCCTGCCATATATACACTGTGAAGACTCTCTTTAACGGTCTTTTCACTTGCGGGCATTCTGGAACCACCAGCGGGTTGATATAAAAGGTGAGCAAGTGTTCCATTCGCACCTATATATGTAGACAATATACCTGAATCATCCTCAGTCAACTCGATCAAGGTAGCACCTGCACCATCACCAAATAAAACAGCAGTTGCCCTATCATCCCAGTTTACTGCCTTTGACATTGTCTCAGCACCCGCAAGTAATATCTTTTTTGCCCTTCCTGATTCAATCAATCCGGCGGAGACTTCAAGCCCGTAGAGCCATCCTGTGCAGCCTGCTTCCATATCAAATGCAGGCACCTTATTCTTTAATTTCAGGTGCTTCTGGACCCAGCATGCTGTTGAAGGATAAGCAGTATCAGGAGTATCTGTTGCTACTATTATCATATCAAATTCTTCGGGTGAGATATTGTGCCTTTCGCAAAGATTTTGTATTGCCTTTGCTACCATATCAGATGTTGCCTCATTGTCTGCTGCAATATGCCTTTCCCTTATTCCTGTCCGCGTTCTTATCCACTCATCTGATGTATCCATAACCTTTTCAAGGTCAAAATTTGTCAGAACCTTTTCTGGAAGATAAGAACCTGTAGCAGTAATTTTTGCCCTCATTGCCATTCCCCCGCCATTATTGCAGCAAGGGCAATAGAGTAGAATTTCGAATTTTCCGAATCAGAACGGGATGTCAGAATACAGGGAGCAGTTGTACCTGTTACAACTCCTGCAAGTTCACCACCTGCAAATTTTGTCAAACTCTTGAAAAATACATTTCCGGATTCTATATTGGGAAATATGAGAATATCTGCTTCTCCACCCGCAGGAGAATTTATTCCCTTTATCTCGCAAGCCTCTTTTGAAACAGCAATATCAAGGGCAAGAGGTCCATCTACAATAGCACCTTTTATTTGGCCCCTGTCCGCCATTTTTGAGATGACAGCCGCATCCATCGTTGCAGGCATTTTATCGCTTACCTTCTCAGTAGCGGCAATTATAGCGGCTTTTGGCGTTTCTATGCCAAATCTATGGGCAGTCTTAATATCATATTTCAGCATAGCAATTTTCTGGAATAGGTCAGGTGATGGTATTACTGCAACATCAGAAACAAAAAGCAACTTAGGATATGTAGGCACCTCCATCACGGCAAGATGGGACAAAACACCCTTTTTAGGTAGCAAGCCCTTTTCCTTATTCAGGATTAATCTCATATATACATCGGAACCAATCAGACCTTTCATCAGAACATCACCCTCTTTTGCGACAACCATATCTCGGGCAATTGCTCCTGCTTTATAATCATCTTTTTCGTCAATGATTTGAAATACCGAAAGGTCAATTTGTTCCTTTTCTGCCACAACCTCCATTTTTTCTTTATTACCAACCAGAACGACACTTACAAGATTTTCTTTCGCCGCTCTACTTGTTGCTCCAATCGTATGAGGGTCGTGCCCGCAAGCCACTATAATGGTTTTTTTCTCCTGAGACTTTACATATTCTACAAGTTTTTCAAGCGATTTTATTGCTTCCATTCCACCTCCTTTAATTGCCCATATACTAATTAAATACTTGTCAAAGTCAACCCTATTTTGATAAAAAATCACAAAAAACATTTATTTTATGAATTAAAAAGAGGGCTTGACAATTTTAATTTCATATATATAATTATATATTAATAAGGAGGTAGATATGAAAAATATAACCTTGTTTATCATTTTTATATCAGGCTCTCTTACGCCTGTCTACGGAAAGGTCTTCACAAGTAATGGAAATCTTCAGCCATCATCTATAAAAGGTACTCTTTTTACTGCAAAACTTTACAATGGAGACGCTATATATTATATGGGGCATGCGAATCCTGGGGATACAATTGCAGGATGGTTTCACCCATTTGGACCAACGAAAATAATTTTGGCAAATTTTATGTTTAATAGTTCAGGAAATATCCATATATTTATCTGGAAGGCAGATTCAAATTTTACAGATTCACTTTATTATGATGTCCATAATGGCGATACAGCAAATGGTGGAAATCCGCCAGGTCCCAGCCCTATTGGCGAAAATTTATTAAGTGTATATGGTTATCCTGATGGTATTCCCGTTACAATTGATTCTACAAAAGTAGGCAAATGGGATACGATAAATTTTGTATCAATCTTGAATGATACAATTGATATGGGTATGAATGATTTCTTTATAGGTTATGTGCTGGATGGAGGAGCTGACCATCCTTATGACCCGTCAATTTTTCTTGATGCAGGTGAGACCACTCCATACTACCATTCACTCTGTTACCTTTCAGACCCTAATTATGCAAACAATCAAACCCCTGGCTGGTGGGCTTACGGTTGCGGATATTTTATAGAATGTCTGGTAGATATTTATAATGCCAATCCGCCACCCTATGTAAATTTGAAAAAGAAATCTGACACATATTCTACATCCTCTATTACAATTCAAGCATCCATTTCTGATGCAGGTTATCCCACAGATTCAGCCGGTGTGGATACGGCGTTTCTATATTATTCTGTAAATAGTGGACCTATTGATAGCATAGGTATGACGATGGTCTCAGGCGATTCAATAGATGGTGTATATGAATCTCAGATTTCAGGGCAATCTGTCGGGGATACAATTCATTATTATGTGCTTGCAACGGACATTCAGGGTGCAAAGGATGACTTACATATAGTGTCTCGATATTTTTATATCATACGGGCAGGGACCCCAGGGGCAAAACTACTTTTTGTAAATGGGGATGAATATTATGGGAATGGATATACATACGATGCAATAAAGCAGGTTTATCCTCAGGGGGATACATGGAATATTAAAAAATTCAATGGACCACCAGATTCTTCTGTTATAATGTTTCCTGATTATCAGTTAATTGTATGGATTACATGGCCCGGCAAAGGATTTATAGAAGATACATCTATAATCAAGAAATATTTTGACAGTGGCAAAAGTATGCTTATTTCCAGTCAGGACCTGATTGGAGAATTATTAGGTGGAGTTTATACTGATACAATTCTCAATAATGGTTTTATATATAATTACTTAAAAGTTAGAGAAATTCAGGATGATAAATTCTCCAATGGCACTGATTCTTCTCAGATGTTTGGTATTCCCGGAGACCCTATTTCTGGCGATTTTCAAACAGGATTTTGGATATATCCTTACGCATTCTCTCCCGGACATAATTTTTATGGTGTTGTGCATCCAAGAACTGATATATCTCAGGCAACAATAATATTTGATGATATAGACGGTAACCCAACAGGATATAAATATGATGGTATAGATTATAAACTTGTATATCTCTATTGGCCCTATTACTATATCACCAAAAATGGTAGTCCAGACTCCCCTGATACCTCAGCACAAATTACATTATTAACAAATATCTTAAAATGGTTTGGTATTTTAGGTGTTCAGGAACATACTACAAAAACAAATGATACATTTTCCATTACATCTTCTATTTCTGCCCATACCTTTACCCTGGACTTTTTTAATAAGCACCCAGAATATTTGGATATTAATGTATATAACATTCTTGGACAAAAAGTAGAAAATCTATTTAAGGGAAAAATAGGGCCTGGGTATCATAAAATAAATTTTGGTAAACGCCTGCATTCAGGCATATATTTCTTATATATTAAACATTCCAATGAGATATTGAGGGAAAAACTCACAAAAATAGAATAAATTCATAGGTAATGGGGAAAATTTTATGATAAAATATGACAAGTAAATGAGTAGATGAGTGGAAAAAGCAGTAGCGAGGTATGAGTAGCGAGTATATAGGGAGTGAATGGGTAGATGAGGAAAAGAATAGGGGGCTGCCAGCTACCAGTATTGTCATTGCGAGTGTCCACTTCTTGCTGGTAGTTTTGCGAAGAAGCCGAAGGCGTGAGTGAGCGAAAGCGAATGAACAATCTCACAGGATGGGTGTAGTTATCTGTTATTTTTACGATTAACGAATTACGATTTACGCCTTACGATTTGTCACTTCCCAGTTCATCTGGGAGTTAGGGTATGGGATGTAGAATTTTGTTATTACCCACCAATCCATTCGCGGACAATCATTTTGCCATAGTGTCACAGAGTCAAGCACCGTCCCCAAAAACCTATTCTTCTCTGTCGTCTGTCCAGTAAAGAATTCTCCCGCAATTCGAGCAGGTATGGATTTCTTTGTTTTTATTCTTCTGAGAAACCAAAGAGATAGGAAGGGCAATATAACAGCCCTGGCATACACCCCCCACGACGGGAACAACCGCATTTCTATACTTTGCCTTTAATCTTTCATATTTTCTATATAGAACGGGGGGTATCTGCTTTACAATTTTTTCCCTCGCCTTTTCCAATTCCTCTTTAGATTTTATTTGAAAACCGAGTT
>WFRC01000353.1 GCA_015486685.1 Caldifarciminota bacterium | reverse complement strand
TTTGATGCGGATCTCGTAATTATGGACCTTGATATTGTAGAAAAGAGAATAGAGCGTTTGCGCAAAGAGAAAAAAGACATAAAAAAAGAAAGAGAACTTTTGATTCTTGAGCGGTGTAAGAAAACTCTTGAAGAGGAAAGGCCTCTTTCTGAAGCAGGATTTACGGATGAAGAACTGAATGAAATTCGTTCATTTGAATTCTTCACGTTAAAACCTATTCTTTATGCAATAAATGTATCAGACGCTCTTATCAAAAAAATAGAAGAAATTAGAAATAGTGTCAAAAAAAACATCAGTAATTTATATGATGTGATTATAGTCCCTGCTGAATTAGAATTGGAACTTTCCGAGCTTTCTAATGAGGAAAAGAAGGAGTTCCTTTCTTCTTACGGTTTGGAAAAGCCCATTCTACCTGAGTTTATAGATGCCTCTTACAAACTTTTAGGATATGAAACTTTCTACACAGTAGGTGAGGATGAGGTAAAAGCGTGGACGATAAAGAAGGGCACAAATGCGCGTAAAGCGGCTGGCAAAATTCACAGTGATATAGAAAGGGGATTCATTGCTGCCGAAGTCGTTTCTTATAAAGATTTTGAAAGTGTCAACTTTTCGTTCAAGGACGCAAAAGCTAAAGGCGTGTTGAGAATTGAAGGAGAAAACTATGTGGTTCAAAACAAGGATATTGTGCACTTTCGATTTAACGTATAAAATGTGAGATGAGAACAGCGGATGCAGTAATTATTTTTGCAATTTTACTTTTGCTTGTTGCGGTTATTATCCTTATTCAATATGTAAAAAGATTTCGCAAGGATGACGCTGCCATAGAAGCTATATATAATGCTTCCAGAAGAATACCAGAGATGGGAGGCAGAACAGGTTTTATAAAATATGTTTGCGAACTAACGAAAAATATTACAAGAGCGGACGAGTTTGTATATTTTAAATATGATGAGAAAAACAAAGTGTTAATTCCCACATATGCAGAGAGCCCGTATAAAGATCAGATTATGGATTCTTCTTTAAAACTTAGTGAAGGGTTTACCGGAAAGGTGGCGGTATCGAGAAAAGGAGGAATTCTGAATCATGCTAACAAGTCAAAAGTTTCAAAACACATACCTAATACCCCGAATGAAGAGTCTTCCTTGTTAGCCATACCTATGATTTTTAATGGGGATTTACTTGGAGCAATTTTACAGGTTAAACTTAAAGGAGGTTTGTTCAAACAAAAAGAACTGAAGCTCTCTGAAATTTTTGTGAATATGGCTTCGGAATTTTTCTTCACTAAGGATTTGCTTCATAATGTACGTGAGAGTGTTGTGCAGCTAATTGTTTCTCTTGTAAGAAATGTGGAGTATAAAGACCCGTATACTGCGGGCCATTCCATAAGGGTGGGGCATTTTGCTGAAATTATCTCGCGCGGATTGGATTTGGATGAAAAAACCGTTCTTACGGCAAAGGTCGGAGGGTTTCTTCACGACATTGGAAAAATTGCGATTGAAGATAAGATATTAAAGGAAAAATTTATCCTTGAGGATGAAGACTGGAAAAAGGTAAAAGAACATCCGCGGATAGGGGCAGAGATTGTGGGCAAATTTACGTTTTTGGATGATATAGTCCCCTGCATTTTATACCACCACAAACATTATGATGGTAGTGGTTATCCTGAGGACATACATATCAACGGGAAAGAAATCCCTTTGTGTGGGCGTATTATCGCAGTTGCGGATGCACTTGATGCAATAACTACGAGTAGGCCTGGTTACCCTGCGCGTTCTTTGCAGTGGGCAATTATGGAATTAAATGAAAATAAGGGCTTGCAGTTCGATCCGGACATTGTAAAAGTGGTTACAGAAAATAGTATCAAAATTGCAAAATTTGTGCGTAAAAGGTTTGACATAGAGGATAAAAAGAACTATGAGGAAATTGCACAGATTCTTTAAATATCACTTTCTTGGAATCATTATTATTTCTACCGATATAGTCCTTGAAACTGTTTACCTCTACAATGATTATGTAATTCATAGGAGCTGGTTTTTTCAACGATACCATAATAAAGAAGCACTAATGCAATATAGTATAGAAATAGCTCTTTTTTTGTTGCTGTTATTTGGTGGAATTTTATCTGATAGAGGTAGGGCAAGAAGATTGGATAGAATGGAAGGCTTAAAAGAATCACATTTTATAGATAGTACTGCTATGAAAATTTTAGAAGAACCTTCCTTTAAAAAGAAATTGGAAATAGCTATTTCTTCTATTGGCGAACAAATTGAAATTTGTAAATCGGCTTTTATCGCAAATGAAGGTAAGTTATTCAATTTCTATTATAAAGATAATATTTCCAAAGATGATGAAAGTTTTATTAGGAAGAATATTTTAAGCGCAAAGAGTGAAAAAGGTACTGCTCATAATGACGGATTTCTATTTTCAGAGGTACTCATGCACGATTTGAGTGGGTATGTTATTTTAAAACCTTGCCGTAACATTAGTTCTACTCAGATAGAATTTGTAAGACGGTATAAAAGGATGCTTCTTCCTATATTCAGCAATGCACGCCTGATTATTGCTCTGAATAAGAGTAAAAGCAACGCTGAATTTTTGGTTGGCAGATATAAAATATTACATCATTTTATTGCCGATTTACATAAATGCTCTACTGTTGAAGAAGCGTATTGGAAGCTTTTGGACGTGTCACGTATGTTCTTTGGGATAAATTCCGCTACTGTGGTTGATGTTTCGGAAGAGCAGAGCAAATGGCACTTTGTTGCGATTAAAAACACACCAAACGACCGGTTGGAAAAAGTGGAGAATGAAATAAAAAACTCTAATTACCGCGGAACTATAGCCAGAGTAAAAGAAAAAAAGAAAATTATCTATGTGAAAGATACACGAGAAGATACTGAATGGATTCCCGTGCAAGGGTCTCCTTTATCCTGGGTTGGAATCCCCATAACCGTTTATAATGATGTTGTTGCGGTATTGAATATTGATGGAGAAAAACCAAACCAGTTTACAGAAGAAGATGTTATTTTTGCACAGGCGCTCTCTGATGTTACAAGCAGTATTGTGGAGAAACTTAAATATATGGAAAGACTTAATATAAATGCCATAACTGATTCTTTAACGGGTCTTTATAATAAGCGTGAATTTGAAAAGAGATTAAAAGAAGAAGTAAATAGGGCAACGAGATATAAGCGAAAATTTTCTATTGCAATATTTGACCTGGATCGTTTTAAACAGTGGAATGATACTTACGGACATGTTGAAGGAGACCATCTACTCGCTTCCGTAGGAACTCTTGTTCTCTCATCAGTGAGGACGTCTGATATTGCATTTCGGTTTGGTGGAGATGAATTTGTTATAATGTTTCCGGAAACAGATACTGAAGATGCAGTTAACGTAGTAAGGTCTCTATCCCTAAGGTTAACAGAACTTAATGTTCACGAAAGAGGCAAAGTCAGTTTTTCAGCGGGTATTGCGGAATATAAATTCGGAGAAAATGCTGAAGATTTTATTCAACGTGCTGATAAAGCCTTGTATAAAGCTAAGGAAAGTAAAAAAGATAATATAAAAGTTACTGCATAAAAAGGTACCCTGTTTCCTGAAATCTTGCATAAAAATATTTATAAAATACCTTAAAAACGAAAGAGTTTATAAAATTTCAATTTATATACTATATAATTTGTACTCAACGGAGTAGAAAATTTGTAAAAAAGTGTTAGAATAATATGGAGGTAGATATGAAAAGTATAGGTATTATTGGTGGTTCTGGTGTTTACTCGCCGGAATTTATTGAAAATGCTAAAGAAATAAACGTTAGAACAGATTTTGGCGAAATTTCATTGACTAAGGGCATATTAAACGGAAGGGATGTATATTTTCTTACGCGCCACGGGAAACATCATACTATCCCTCCACACAAAGTAAATTATAGAGGTAACATTATGGCATTTCGTATACTTGGCGTAGAAAGGATTGTTGCAACCGCTGCCGTAGGGTCTATAAATAAAAATTTTTCTCCAGGCACTTTTGTTATTCTTGATCAATTCCTTGATTTTACGAAAAGCAGAGTGGGGACATTTTTCTCTGATGGGAAAGTGGTTCATACGGATTGCACTGATCCATACTGTCCAGAAATTTCAGGTATTTTAAGAGAGGCAATGAAACATTTTGGATATCCTCATCATTTAGGTGGTACGTATGTTGCTGCTGAAGGCCCTCGTTTCGAAACGCGTGCAGAGATCAAGGCCTATGGTATTTTAGGTGGAGATGTAGTGGGAATGACGGGCGTTCCGGAAGTAGTGCTTGCCAAAGAACTTGGTATGTGTTATGCTTCTATCGCTGTTGTAACAAATTTTGCAGCAGGCATATCCAACCATATGCTCTCTCACAAAGAAGTCATAGATAAAATGGCTGAACTAAACGGTAAATTGAGAAACATACTATCATTTGTTATTCCTAAAATTCCTGATGAGCGTCACTGCAACTGTGCAAAAGCGCCTACGTCAGGATAAATAAAAGAAAGGAGATGGGTATATGAAGGCGGTGGTAAAAACAGAACAAAAAAGAGGGGCGGAGTTTATAGACGTCCCTGAGCCCACAATTGGGGAAAATGATATTTTGGTAAAAGTGAAGGCTGCTGCGATATGTGGTACCGACCTGCATATTTATCAGTGGAATAAATGGGCAGAAGAAAAGATTAATCCTCCGCAAATAATGGGGCATGAGTTTGCAGGGGAGGTCATAAAGATAGGCAAAGAAGTTCAGAGAATCAGAGTTGGAGATTA
>WFRC01000352.1 GCA_015486685.1 Caldifarciminota bacterium | reverse complement strand
CCTAATTTTTTCGCATAAACCGGATCCAAAGCATGTTCCGCATCAATAAATACAGCTACTCCCCCCAGCTTTTGAGCTTCGGCAATCATATGCAGAGCAAGAGTTGTTTTACCCGATGACTCTGACCCGTAAATTTCTATTACTCTGCCCCTGGGAATACCCCCTATCCCGAGGGCCGCATCCAAAGAAATAGAACCTGTAGGAATAGAACCTATTTCACCGAGAGGAGATTCTCCTCCCATTCTCATTACAGCTCCCTTCCCATATTCTTTTTCTATCTGTTTTAATGCCATATCTATTGCTTTTTCCTTACCTTTCAACTCTCCGTTATTATCTTTTTTATTCGCCATTTTTCCTCCTGATTAAATTAAAGTGCTTTAATACGGTGTATACGGGTCCGGATTGATACAGTTTACTTTCATAGACAGATATTCTGTTAACCCCAAATTCTATATCGGGCACCTTTATCTTTTTGATATAATCCGTTAAATTTAAAACAGGTTTTTTAAATCTACCCAGAGTTAAATGGGGAGAAAATGGCCTGTTATTTTTAGTAAATCCGTATATTCCTAATGAATTATTGATAAATTCCGCCATTTTCGAAAATTGTCCTTTACCATCATCAATGCCAAGCCACAACACATGTGGTTTTTTCATGTTGGGAAATGCTCCTATATCAATTATTTTGGACTTTCCGCGATTAAACCTTGTATCAATGCCTGTTAACGCCTCGATTATGTCATCCACCCTATCATCTTTTACCTCCCCTAAAAATTTTAGTGTAATATGAATGTTTTCCGGTTTTACCAATCTTATATTCGGTATTTCAAGATCATCTATTTCTTTTATCAGATCTTCCAGATAGCGTTTGAGCTCATCTTCTACATCTACTGCTATGAAAATCCGTTTCACCCGGCTTTCTCCAACAATTTTAACAACAAATAAATGGAATAATTAACGGTTCTTTCTCTAATCATATTTCTGTTACCAGAAAAATTATACCTTTTTATAATGCTTTTGTCAAACGCCCTAACCCCAATATATACAAGACCAACAGGTTTTTTCTTCGTTCCGCCGCCAGGTCCGGCAATACCCGTTACGGCAATTGAGCAATCGGTATTGAAAAGAGTACTTACGCCGGACAGCATTTGGCTGCATGTTTCTTCACTTACCGCTCCGTATTTTTCCAGAGTATCTTCACTTACATGTAAAATCTTAATCTTTGAACTATTACTATACGTAACAACTCCACCTGAGAAATAGTCCGAGCTTCCCGGAACGTCTGTTATTCTGCCGCCTATCATACCCCCGGTAATTGATTCTGCAATACTCAGTATCGCCCCTTTATTTCTGAGGCGTTCCCCAATAATCTCTTCTAAGTTTCTGAACCCTTCCTCGAAAATATAGTCATATAACTCTCTTTTTATTAAATCTCTGATCTTGCTTAATTTTCCTTCCTCGGATTTACTGCCCGAAATCCTTACATCAACTACACCATATGAGGGATAAAATCCTACAAATTTCAGGTCATTTTTATTAATCAACTCTTTAATTCGATTATATATTTTTATCTCCGGGATTGTGGATGTTCTAAGGTTAAAAATAATATTCTCCTCTATGTCAAAATGTTCTGTCAGATAAGGGATAATTTCCTCTTCCAGAAGATATTTCATCTCTTTTGGAACACCCGGTAACATAAATAGCATTATATTTTTGCTCCTCACCAATATGCCGGGGGCTGTTCCCACTTTATTTATAAAGTATTCACCTCCTGCAGGAACCATCGCTTGGGATTTCATACTCTCACTAAAATCCGTTGTTCCGAATTTATTTTTCAAATAGTGGGCTATTTCATCTTTAAATATTAGTTCCCTCCCAAAATAATTGCTTATTACTTTTTTTGAAATATCATCACTTGTAGGTCCCAACCCCCCCGTTGTAACTACAATGTCGGTATCAGCTGTAATATAGTCAAGGGCATTTATTATATCTGTTGCCTTATCTGCAACTGTCAAAATATGATTAACCTTAAATCCCAATGAATATAGTTTGGAAGCTATGAAACTGGCATTAGTATTTATTATTCTTCCGGATAATATTTCATTTCCTATTGTTAAAATTGATGCTCTCATATTACTCCCACAGTATGGATTATCAACATTATCCCCATTGTCATAACCCCTGCAATTATATCATCAAGCATTATACCTATTCCATTACCTATATGCTCAGCTTTTTTTATAAAAGGAAATTTAAATATATCGAACAATCTGAACAGAATAAATGCTATTATAAAATACAAAACACTTTTAGGGGCAAGAAAAAGCGAAACCCCCATTCCCGCTACTT
>WFRC01000351.1 GCA_015486685.1 Caldifarciminota bacterium | reverse complement strand
TTTATTTCCCTCCCTTGATGTTTACCTGTGCGTGTCCGCACGCAGACAGGGGAGGGATAAAGGGAGGGTGAAAAAATGACTTTTTCAATTCGACCAGCAAAGATTAAAGATGTGCCCTCAATTGTTGCTCTCTATTTTGAAGCAACCAAACTTATGCACCAGATTAGCCCAGATGGTTTTGGCAAATCCATGGAATCTTCGTTGAATTTAGAAGAGGAAAACAAATCATTTACAAAAGCGTTGGATGACAAAGACACAGTTATACTTGTTGCTGAGCAAGATAGAAAGGTAGCAGGTTTTATTATGGGGGTCATTGAGTATCACCCTGACGATTTATTGAATGCACCATACCTTACAGTTCAATATCTTTGTGTAGATAAAAAGTTCAGACGTACGGGTATTGGTAAATCTCTTATGAAATCTATAGAAAACTGGGGGAATGACAAAGGTATCTCTACCCTTGAGTTAATAGTTTGGAACAACAATGAACCTGCAAAGGCTTTATTCCGCAGTTTAGGTTATTTGCCTCTGGAAGTCCGTATGGCGAAAAAGATAGGGAATAAAGTCAAACGACAAACTCCACGCAGAAGTAGATGAAAAACAAATTAAAGATACATCTTTTACCCTACGCTTATTTTTCAGTCTTAAAATAAAAATCCTTGATTTTTTTGATAATTTATTTATAAATAGGATATGAAAAAGATTTATATGGATAAGATAGAAGAAATATTGAAAAAACATAAGTTGATACTCAAAGAAAGGTTTAAGGTAAAGGAGATAGGAGTCTTTGGTTCTTACGCTCGGAGAGAGGAGTCTGAAAGAAGTGATGTGGATATTCTGGTGGAATTTTCTGCTCCAATAGGATGGGAATTTATTGACCTAAAAGAATTTTTAGAGGAAATTTTAGGTAAAAAGGTAGATTTAGTCACAGTAAATGCCTTAAAGCCACAGTTAAAGGATAATATTCTAAAAGAGGTAGTTTTTACATGAAAAAGAGAACATATAGTATGTTTATTGAAGACATACTGGAGTCAATAGATAAGATAGAAAAATATATTAAAGGTTTAAAATATAATACATTTGCGAAAAATGATATGATTGTAGATGCTGTTGTAAGAAATCTTGAAATTATTGGCGAAGCCGCACGAAATATCCCAGAAGGAATAAGAGAAAAATCACCTAACATTCCATGGGCAAGAATGATGGGGTTGAGAAATATCACAATTCACGAATATTTTGGAGTTGATTTGAGTATTATTTGGGAGATTATAACCAGAAATCTACCGGCAACGAAACCTTTAGTTATATCTATGCTAAAAAGGATTAAAAATGGAAAAGAATGATATTTTTGGGGAGGATTATTTTGATATGGGATAAGATTGTTTTTTTTAAGAATGATATAAATGGGAAAAAGGAAGAGGCAATCCAGCAACTTTTATATGAGGCGCAGATAGATGATGTTTTAATTAAACGGGTGCTGGAAAGGGAGAATGAGTATTCATCTGCTGTTGGTAAAGGTGTAAGTTTTATCGGCATTAAAGAACCTGTTGAAAAGCCTGTTATAATTATCGGAATTTCAAAAGGAGGCATTGATTTTAATGCCTTCGATGGTATTTCTGTAAATATTATCGTTGTATTTATAGGGGGAAAAGATACGGAAGAATATGTAGAGATTGTTTCTTTAATTCTCTCTTTAATCAATCAGAGAACCGTCAGAAAAAGTATAATATCAGCCAATTCACAGCAAGAGCTCATTTCAATAATAAAAAAAGAGGAGTTAAATGAAGAATAGCAAATTCATCCTCCTTCCATTTATTCTCTGGATTGTGGTAATATTTACAATATCATCTATACCTGCCCCAAAAATACCACAGGGATATATACCGCAAATTGACAAGGGGGTCCATCTTTTTGAATATCTTGTGCTTTCTGTTTTTTATCTATTTGGAACGAAAGGAAAGTATAAAGGATGGGGATTATTGATTATTCTGGTAGTTGCAATTATAGATGAGTATCATCAGAGATTTATTCCTGGCAGAGATGCGAGTATGTTGGATGCATTTGCAGATATTTTAGGCGGAGGTTTTGGCATTTGGATGTTAAAAGGGTAAAAGGCACAAGGGATATTTTCCCCGAAGAGGCACAAAAATGGCAATTTGTTGAGGATGCTATAAGAAAGGTAATGTATCTGTATAATTACCAGGAAATAAGGACACCTATATTTGAGCATACAGAACTTTTTCAAAAAGGGACAGGAGAGGATACAGATGTTGTCCAGAAACAGATGTATTCTTTTAAGGACCTTAAAGGCAGGAGTTTAACCCTGAGGCCAGAAGGCACTCCGCCAGTAATCAGGGCATATCTTGAATCCGGTATGGAAAATAAGGGTGGTGTGGCAAAACTTTTTTATATAGGTCCAATGTTTAGATATGAGAGACCGCAAAAGGGCAGGATGAGGCAGTTTCACCAGTACGGTGTAGAGGCAATAGGGAGTGGTTTCCCGGAACTGGATGCAGAGGTAATCTCACTTTCATTGGATATATTCAATGCTCTGGGTTTGAAGAATGTTGAAACAAAATTAAATTCCATAGGTTGTGATAAATGCAGAGGGAAATACAAGGAAGCATTAAAATCTTACTTGAAGCCCCGACTGAATGAATTATGTGACGACTGCCAGAGGAGATACAATACTAATCCCCTGAGGATTTTAGATTGCAAAAAGGACAGAGAAAAATTGGAAGATGCGCCTGCCCCCTATGATTATCTTTGTGAAGACTGCCACCTCCATTTTGAAAAGGTTAAAGAGATTTTGACAAAAACGGGTATAAAATATAAACTTGATAAATACCTTGTAAGGGGACTGGATTACTACACACGAACGGTTTTTGAATTTGTTCATTCATATCTTGGTGCGCAGGATGCATTGGGAGGTGGAGGTAGATATGATGGGCTCATAGCACAGTTGGGTGGAAAGCCGAAACCTGCCGTGGGAGTGG
>WFRC01000350.1 GCA_015486685.1 Caldifarciminota bacterium | reverse complement strand
GCTGGGAGCTGGAAGCTGGCAGCTATTTTCTGCCATCGGCTAACGGCTTCCGGCTATCTTTCTTATCGGGATTAGGAAATCCCTCCTACATATCCATACCCAATACCCCATCAACTATACCCTATTTATACCAAGCACGAAGCACTATGCCTCATTCACTCATCTACTTCTTAGTTCCCAGTTCTCACTTCTTACTTATTATACCCCATACCCTATCTACTATACCCTCGTTATCGGCTTCCGGCTGCCTTTTTCATTTTGCATTTAATCGTCTATTTTCAATATCGTGCTTTTCTTAAAATGTTTATCGTCCTTTTCCGGATAATCTTCATTATAATGGGCTCCCCTTGATTCTTTTCTCAGTGAGGCAGATTTCGTAATAAGGTAAGCCAACCGCGCTAGATTCTTCAGTTCTACAATTTTCTGGCTTATAGTCTTCTCTTTCCATAACTCGTCAATCTCTTCAAGTATAAGATTAAATTTTTTCAATGCCCATGTCAGTCTATCGTTCGTTCTAATAATACCTACATAATTCCACATTACCCTTTTAATCTCTTCCTTTAATGAAACCAATCTGACATCTTCCGACAGAGGCTCTTCAACAATCTTCCTGAACTTTTTATAAGAGAATGGTCTCTCTTTTTTTCCTAAGGATACAGCATCTCTGGCAGCCCTGTCGGAAAAAACAAGTGCCTCTAATAGTGAATTGCTTGCCAGCCTATTTGCACCATGAACCCCTGTGGAGGCACATTCTCCAGCGGCATAAAGTCTCTTTATAGATGTTTTTCCAAATGTATCAGTCTTTATTCCACCACAAAGATAATGTGCGGCTGGGACAACAGGAATTTTATCCTTTGTAATATCAATACCCTCTTTTTTACACTCCTCATATATATTGGGAAATTTCTCTATAACTTTATTTGGTGGTATAGCCGATAGGTCCAGGAAAACATATTCATCTCCGCTCTCTTTCAATTCTTTGTCAATTGCCCTCGCAACAACATCTCTTGAAGCAAGGTCCTTCATAGGGTGATACTTTTCCATAAACCTTTCTCCTGCAAGCGTTCTCAAAACCGCGCCTTCTCCTCTTACCGCCTCAGATATGAGAAAATTTCTCTCCCTTTTCTCCCTGGAAAATAGACTTGTGGGATGGAATTGAACAAATTCAAGGTTCTCAACTGTTGCACCTGCTTCATAAGCCATTACAATACCATCTCCTGTCGCAATTGAAGGATTCGTTGTATGAAGATATACCTGCCCTCCTCCTCCCGTCGCCAATAATACGCTTTGTGCAAGGAAGGGCTCAATCTTTTCTGTATCGGTATCCATAACATATACTCCAATTGCCTCACCATTATCATCAAGTATAATTTGTAATGCAATATGGTGCTCAAAGAGTTTTATATTCGGGTGATTTTTTATATTATTTAGCAGGGCTTTTTCAATTTTATTACCTGTAAAATCTCCCGCGTGAACCACCCTTCTCCTCGAGTGCCCCCCCTCTCTCCACAGTTCTAATTTTTTTTCTTCCTTTGTTGTGAAATTTACACCAAGTTCCATCAATTCCTTTACAAGCCCTGGTCCCTCTTCCACCATTATTTTTACAACATCTTCCTTACATAAACCATCACCTGTTTTCAAAGTATCCTGAATATGGTATTCAGAAGAATCGTCTACTCCAAAAACAGCAGCAATCCCTGCTTGAGCGAAATTTGTATTCGCATCGCTTCTTTCTTTTTTGGTAATTACAGAAACACTCCCATAATCAGCAACCTTAAGGGCAAAATGTAATCCTGCCAGCCCACTCCCAATTACGCAAAAATCAGATTCTATTCCTTCTCTCGCCATATTTTACCTCCAAGCCTTTCTAGTTTTTCTTCTATCTTCTCATACCCCCTATCAATATGATAAACCCTGTGCACATCTGTTTTCCCAACAGCCGACAACCCTGCAAGCACAAGTGCAGCCGATGCCCTTAAATCAGATGCCATAACAGGACAGCCGTAAAGATTTTTTACACCTTTTACAACAGCACTGCTGCCATCTATTACAATATCCGCACCCATCCTGTTTAATTCAAGCACATGCATAAATCTATTTTCAAAGATTGTTTCCGTAATAACACTTATTCCGTCTGCAACCGTCATCAAAGCCATAAATTGTGCCTGCATATCTGTTGGAAATCCAGGGTAAGGTGCAACCGTTAAATCTGTTGATATTATACCTCCATTTCCTCTTACACTTATTTCGTTATCACCTATTGAAATTTTACCACCCACTTCTTTTAACTTGTTTAATATAGTTTCAATATGCAGTAGATTGACATTTTTAATTGTTATATCACCATTTGTTATAATACCCGCTACTGCAAATGTTCCTGCCTCTATTCTATCAGGAATTACCTCAATTTCGGCAGGATGTAATTCTTTTACGCCTTCTATTTCAAGGTGCTGGGTTCCTATACCTTTTATTTTTGCACCCATCTTGTTTAAGAACTGGACTACATTTTCTACCTCAGGCTCAAGCGCAGCACCTTCAATGACAGTCTTACCATCTGCCAGTGTCGATGCCATCATTACATTTATCGTTGCACCTACTGATGTCCCATTTTTCCCCATCAAATAAATATAATCCCCTTTTAATTTATCGCAACTTGCTTCTATATAACCGTTTTTTATATCAATTTCTGCACCTAATTCCTTCATACCCTTTAAGTGCAAATCAACAGGTCTTGCCCCTATTGCACAACCCCCTGGTAAAGAGACGCGAGCCCTATGTTGCTTTGCCAGTAAAGGACCCAGCACATAATAACCTGCCCTCATCTTCTTCACTATTTCATAAGGTGCTTCATACCCTATCGTTCCTGTTGTATCAATAATTAGTTGCTTTTTCTCTCTTAAAAAAGAAACATCCGCCCCGAGTGTTTCAAGCATCTCTTTCATTGTCATTACATCCTGAACATTGGGAACATTGCGTATGATACTTTTCCCTTCTGTCAACAAAGAGGCTGCCATCATTGGTAAAACAGCATTCTTTGCACCGCTAATTTCAACTTCTCCATTTAATGGATTGCCACCTTCTATAACAAATTTATCCATTTCTCTTTAATTGTTTTAACATCTTATTTAGAGGGTATGTATTCAATATATTATCCTTCACAAGCCCTGCTCTCTTTGCAATACCTACACCAAAAATTATGTTATTGAACATAAACTTTGAATGTGTATCTGTGTTAATCGCAAGCATAACACCCTTTTCACCGGCTATCCTTGCATTGATATCGTTCAGGTCAAGTCTCTCGTAATAGGCATTTATCTCCAGAATTGTATTTGTTTCACCTGCATAATTAATGACCTTCTCAATATCCACATCATAACCTTCTCTTTTTCCAATCAATCTACCTGTTGGGTGGGCAATAATATCTACATAAGGATTCTCCATTGCCTCCATTATCCTTTTTGTTACATTTTTTTTAAAGCCCTGGTGGACAGCAGCAATCACAATATCAAGTGACTTCAATATTTCATCGGGATAATCCAGAGTACCATTGGAAAGTATGTCTACCTCGGCAGATTTTAAGATATAAGGTTTCCCCTTAAATTTTTTATTAAGTTCATCAATCTCGCAATTTTTCCTTTTTAGTGTTTCAATATTTAGGCCCCTGGCATACTTTGCAGATATTGAATGGTCTGATATACCTATATATTCATATCCCATTTCTCTTGCAATCTCAGCAATTTCTTCTATTGTCAGGTTACCATCGGAATATGTAGAATGGATATGCAGGTCCCCTTTTATATCGGAAGTTTCAACCAATCGTGGAATTTTATGTGCCAGAGAAAGTTCTACCTCTCCCCTATCTTCTCTCATCTCAGGTGGAATCCAATCCATCCCAAGTGCATTATACACTCCTTCTTCATTTGTGCCTGCAATCTGCTTTTCTCCCTTAAATAATCCATATTCGTTAAGTTTTAACCCCCGGGATTTTGCTATCTCTCTTACTCTCATATTGTGGGGTTTTGAACCTGTAAAATATTGCAAAGCAGAGCCAAATGATATGGAAGGAACAAGCCTTAAATCTATCTGAATTTTTGTCGCATCTTCAATGACAGACGCCTTTGTTTTCCCTGCTGCAAGAGTCCTTTCAAAAAGTGGAAATTGGACAAATTTTTTAATTATATCTTCATCCTCTCCTTCCACTAATATGTCTATATCACCTACTGTCTCTTTCATCCTTCTGAATGAACCGCATATCTCAATCCTATGCTTTGCTCCAATTCCCTTTAACAAAGAATTTATCCTATTAACAATGGGATATACTTCACCTATAAGATACCTCCTTCCCTTTCCCTTCAACTGTCTATACAACTCAATCCCCTTCCTGATATTTTCTATCTTCTTTTTACCCATACCGGGAAATTCTTCCAACTCTCTGGCATTTAACGCAATTTCCAAATCTTGAAGATTCCTTACCCCAAATTTATCTTTAAATATTTTTAGTGTCTTTGGACCTAATTGAGGAATATTCAGCATCTCCAGAACTTCAGGCTTAATGCCCTTCATCGCCTCATCATATTTATGCATCTTCCCCGTTTCAATATACTCTTTTACTTTTTTAGCAATACCTTCGCCAATACCTTTAATTTCTTGAATAGTATTGTTTTTATAGTAAACTTCTATATCTTCCGGCAACTCCTTAAAAATGCGTGAGGCTTTTTTATACGCATTTATCTTAAATGGGTTTTCTCCTTTGAGTTCAAGGGCATCGGCAATCCTCTCAAATATATTAGAAAGTTCTTTATTTCTCATTCAATATAATATATACATTTCCTCTAAAAAAGTCAATAGAAAAATATAGAAAATATGAAAAAAATTAAAAGGGACTCGGGATGTGAAACCTGGAGCTATTTTGTCGTATGTCGGTACACCGTGCCCGTAAACCATCAAGGGTTTCTTGCATTTCTTTTCAATCTCTGCAATCCTGTTCTCTTTATAGGTGTCCCCTGAAAATACTGATTAAATTCCTGTTCATTCATACTTAAAATCTTTTTCAGGGAAATATTTCTTAAGTGTAACTTCTCCTTAAATGCAGGAATTTTTGTAATGGGTGGGTTTCTATTATACGGACAGACATCCTGACAAATGTCACATCCATAAATCCAATTTCCAAATAATTTTTTGAAATGTTTGGGAATTTCACCACCATATTCAATAGTAAAATATGCAATACATTTTGAAGCATCCAATCTTCTCTCATCCTCCAATGCGCCAGTTGGACAGGCATCTATGCATAAACGACAATCCTTACACCTTTCCGTGATAGGCTTATCCGGAGGAATATACATATTCAGCAAAATTTCACCAATAAAGATATACGAGCCCAATCCCGAACTCACAATGAGAGAATTTTTTCCAATCCATCCTAAACCCGCCTTCGCTGCAATTTCTTTCTCCATAATAGCACCTGTATCTACATACGCCCTTCCGTCGGCAGATGGTTCAATAGATTTGATAAATTTTAATAACTTTATAAGCATTTTCTTTACTACTTTATGGTAATCTTTTCCTAATGCATACCTCGAAATTTTCCCTTCACCGTCTTCAGGCTCAGGAAGTTTGCCCTGGTAATAATTCACTATGCAGGAAATAATAGATTGGACTTCAGTGTATAATTTAGCAGGATTTTTCCTTCTTTCTGGATTTGCCTTCATATATTCCATCTCTCCTCCTTTACCCTGTCTTATCCACTCCAGAAATTCAGCATAATGTTCCACAGGTTTGGGTAAAGTAATACCGCACAGATCAAAACCTATCTCCCGCGCCTTGCTTAATATTTTTTCTTTTAGTACTGATGCGTCTGTTTTTTCCACTTCAGGTATGCTTCTATAAATATATCAATATCCCCATCCATTACAGATTGAATATCACCTATTTGTACATTTGTTCGGTGGTCTTTAATCATCTGATACGGTTGCAAAACATAAGACCTGATTTGATTGCCCCATGAAATCTCTGTTTTTTCGCCCTCCAATTTTCTCATTTTCTCTTCCTGCTTATCCTTTTCCAATTGATACAATCGTGCCTTTAAGATTCTCATTGCAATCTGCCTGTTCTGATATTGAGACCTTTCACTTCTTGAAACGACGGCTATCCCTGTCGGTATATGAACTATTCTTACTGCTGTATTCAATTTATTTACATTCTGTCCCCCGGGACCGGATGAACGAAACATCTCCATCTTTATATCATCCTCCTTAACATTTATATTTATGTCCTCATCAATTAATGGGTATACAAAGACAGAGGCAAAGGATGTATGTCTCCTCTTATTTGAATCAAATGGTGAAATACGCACAAGCCTATGCACACCCTTCTCAGATTTCAGATATCCATATACATAAACTCCTTGAATTTCAAGGGTTGCATCTTTAACCCCTGCAACATCCCCCGGTTGAAAGTCTAATTCCCTATATTTGTAACCTTTTTTCTCTATCCATCTTTTATACATTCTTAACAGCATCCCTGCCCAATCGCAGGATTCTGTTCCACCTGCACCGGGGTGGATTGTCAGAATAGCCCCTCTCTTATCGTCCGGGTCATCAAGCAAGGTCTTCAATTCAAATTGTGAAACTTTCTTCTCCAATCTTTCTACTTCTTTATCTATTTCAGTTTCATCTTCTCCCAACTTTCTCAATTCCATAAGGTCATTTATATCATTCCTAATCCCTTCTGCTTCCTCTATTATGTCTTTAAGTTCCTTTAATTCCCTCATCACCTGCGTTGCTTTTTCGTTATCATTCCAGAACCCATTCTCGTTCATTTTTGCCTCAAGAACATTACACTTCTCTTTCTTTTTGTCTATCTCAAAGATACCCCCATATTTTATCAATCCTCTCTCTTAATTCTTCCAACATTATTATACCTCCTTGTTTAACAAGTTAAAACGCTTACCGCTTTCCGCCAAAAATAATAATGCGGAATGCGAAAGTGAGAATGCGGATTTAACGAATTAACACGAATCACCATCACGAACACGTTTGTTAATCTTTTACCTATTACCTCTTGCCTCTTGCCCATTACTGTTTTTCCCTCATTCTCTCTTTTCCCTATATACTCGCTACTCATCCCTCGCTACTGCTTTTTCCACTCATCTACCCATTCACTAATTACCGTTTTCCCCTCATTCTCTCTTTTCCCTATATGCTTGCTACTCATCCCTCGCTACTGCTTTTTCAACTCATTCACTCATCTCATTTTATCCACATATTCTATCTCTTCCTGTTCTGT
>WFRC01000349.1 GCA_015486685.1 Caldifarciminota bacterium | reverse complement strand
CCCATAAGCAAAAGAGGTAGTTCAACATTCTCAAGTGCAGTTAAGGATGCAACCAAACTAACAGTTTGAAAAACATATCCTATCTTTCGGGGACGGAGATTTTCTTTTTTACCTAAGGCAGGCCAGGTGATACTTCCTTTCCCCGGATTATCAATTCCCCCCATAATGTGCAGTAGGGTGGATTTTCCACTACCAGAGGGTCCAACAACTGCAATACGGTCACCCGAAACAACTTTGCAGGTAACTGATGTTAATGCTCTAACTGCTATTTCCCCCTGCAAATATGTGCGACCCACTTTTTGCATTCTGACATATATATTATTCATTATTTACAATCCTCCCATCAAATAGATGTATAATGCGGTTGGCGAAATTTGCTACTGCATTACTATGCGTAACAATCAGCACTGCATTACCCTTTTTTCTATATTCATCCAGCAAACTAAGAATCTGCTTTTCTGTATTAAAATCAACTTCACCTGTGGGTTCATCTGCAAGAAGTAATACTGGCTTGGCAGCCATTGCAACTGCAAGACCCGCCCGGGCTGATTCTCCTCCGGATAAATGCATAGGGAATGCATACCTGCGTTCTGTCAATCCAACTTCCTCAATCAGTTTATCTAACCAAACAGTATCAATTTTCCCTGATAGGTGCATCTGCAATTTTATATTATCTTCTACTGAAAGATGCCCGAAAAGATTTCCCGATTGAAGCATAATGCCTACCATTTGTGCGCGTATTTTGGCTCGTTCTACCTCAGGTTTTCTTGTAATATGTTTTCCCATAATCGTTACATAACCACCATCAGGTTCATCCAATCCGGAAAGACAGGATAAAAGTGTAGTTTTACCACTACCGGAGGGTCCCTGCACTGCCACAATCTCTTCTGATTCTACAGAGAGACTAACTCCGCGGAGGGCAAGGGTCTCTTCTTCTTCAACATGATAAAAACGATAAATATCAAAAGCCTCTACTATTCTCATTTTATTTCCACCTGAAACTATTTGAGATTTTATTCCACTGATCAACATTATCTGCACCCACAGGCGCCCACAATCTTAATTCTGCAATCTTTCCGCTTTTATAGTAGAAATAGGTATTATTTTCAAGACGCACCTGCTTGTTGGTTACCGGGTTCGGTTCTGAATTGGATTCATACATCATAAGAATTGCAGTTCCACCTTTAAGTTTAACATCCTTAATACCCTTAATAACTACTGCCCGCCCTGTTTTTTTGAGTTTTTCCGCCTGATTGGTGCGAATACTTCTTATATTAGGTGCTGTTGCTGAACTTGTAATGCTAACAGAGACCCCATCAAGTTTATCTATAAAAGTAACATTCATACCATTTGTTGTCCGTGCCCAACCTTCGGGTGCAACAAGTTCATAACCTCCCTGTAAAGAAGTATACTTAACAAATGCCTGATTATCAGGTATATCACCTATTGGATTCTTCTCAGGTGCTACTGGTTTTTCTACAGACTTACTTGCTGTCTGTTGCTGCATTTTTGGAGAAGCGGGCCTATTCTTAGAAGATGCTTTTTTCTTACTGCATCCTACAAAACCTGCAACAATTAACATTACAGCAATAACCAATATAATCCTTGTTTTCTGTTGATTAAACATTATAACCTCCTTTTAGTTTTTGTTTTCACTTTAAGGAATGCAAGAAAACAAATGGCAAGTTGTCCCAAGCGTTTTTCATTTTACTTAATCCTCACTGTTTTCATTTTCATTAGTCTCATTGCCTTTTTCATTCCGATTTAATTCTTCCTTATCACCTCCGCTATCACTTGATAGAATTTTGCCATTACCCGCATCTATCTTTACATCTGTTATTTTTCCATTAGAGCCAGCCACTCCTACACTATAGATAAGACTTCCATTTTCATTGTCCAAACTAACCTTTACTACCTTTCCGTAAAACTTTGATGTAGCGGAATTTATCGCGTCATTTATGGAGATTTTGGCAAGACTATACATAGTTCTTTCCTGTGAACCTGTAATTGAGATTGAACTTTTGTACATAGGAGATTGTTTGTTATTGTCATCGTTGTTTTCATTCTGATTCTCGTTTTCTACTGCATTCCCGTTTTCCATATCATTATCTACCTTTACAATCTTTCCATTACCTGCATCTACCTTTACATCAAGATGTTTACCATTCGTTATCAACAAAACCCCATAAACAAGATACCCGTTTTCTTCTTGAAGACTAATACTCTTTACTGTGGATTTAGGGTATTTATTCATAATGGTTCTGTTAACATCAAGGATAGAGATCTTAGCAAGTCTGGTGTAATTAACACCTCTTTTGACCCGAATGCTACCTTTGAAATGTTTCTCGGTTCTTTCACCTGCAAAAAGATTGCTGCCAAATGCTATCAATCCTATCAATGTAACAATCAACAATCTTTGCAAGGTAAGTTTTGTTTGTTTCATAGTTACCTCCTTTTTAAGGTTGAGTTTCATATAACGCTTGCTGGACAACTTGCCATTTGTTTTCTTATTTCTCATACCTGATTATACACCCTTATTATTAAATCAGGGTTAAATAAAAATTAAAAGTTTTTAATAATATCCTTAAGGTCAGTCATAAAAATTAAAAAACTCAAACAACAGAAGACACCCTCTCTTAATCTCCCCCAGAGGGGGAGAAATAGAAGGTTATCCTTCCCCTGTCTGCGTGCGGACACGCACAGGTAGACATTAAGGGAGGGAGAAGATTTAGTGAAAAATGAAAAGTGCAAAATGAAAAATTAAAAAGACTTTAATTCCAGGGAAAAGGAAATAGAGAAATTATCGGGGCTGGGAAGCCCCTCCTACTCCCAGATGAACTGGGAAGTAAGAAGTAGGAACTGAGAAGTGGAAAGTAATAAAAACCGTGATGCGTGACCGTGACTCGTGACAAGAATAATGCGGAATTAACAGATTAACGACGCATTGACACGGTCAATGCACTCCAGATTCATCCTCCCTTAATTCCTCCCGTCAAGGGAGGGAGATAAAAAGGAAGATGCCTATTGAATGAGATTGCCACGGCTCAATAAATTGAGCCTCGCAATGACAGGGAAAAGAGAGATGCTGAAATGAATTCAGCATGACGCATAATAGACATTGGGGTCAGAAGGGAAAAGATACTATAAAAATACTGCCTTCACCTGCTTTGCTTTTTACTTCTATTTTTCCTTTATGGGCTTCAACTATCCATTTTACAATGGCAAGTCCTAATCCGCTTCCCCCTGCTTCTCGAGACCGTGCCTTTTCTACTCTATAAAATCTGTCAAATATATGTGGAATTTCTTCCTGTGGAATACCAATCCCTGTATCTTTAATGATAAATTTAGCAAAGTTACCTTCTTTCTTCAAGGATATTTCTATTTTTCCTCCCGCAGGCGTATATTTTATTGCATTGTTAATCAGATTGGTAAAAACCCTTTTGATTAGAGTGCTTTCACCCTTTAGTTCCATCTCTTGAATATTCTTCAAGATAAGATGCACCTTTTTCTTTGTTGCAATAGCCTCCATATCCTCAAATGCTTCAAGCAAAGTTTCTTCAAGGGCGAATTTTTTGGGCAAAAATTTCAGATTTTCAGAATCCATCCGTGAAAGTAAAAATAAATTTTCAATGATTTCTTCCAGTCTATTAATATCCTCCAATAAATTTTTAAGTGTTTTTTTATACTCATCCTTTTTTCTATTCCTTCTTAAAGTTACTTCAATCTCTCCTTTTATGGCGGTTAGGGGTGTTTTAAGTTCGTGAGAAACATCGCTGGAGAATTGTTTTATATGTTCAAAAGACTTTTCTAATCGTGATATCATATCGTTAAAAGTCTCTGCCAATTCGCCGATTTCATCTTTACTATTAATCGGTTCAACCCGATGTGAAAGATTCTCTGCTGTAATTCTTTTCACAGTTTTCACAATCTTTTTTACAGGGAAAAAGGCTCTTTTAACGAAAAAATATCCACCAAATGCTGAAAGAATTAGTAATATAGGGACAGATACGAGTAGAATAATTAGAAATTTTCCCAGTGCATTAAAAATTCCTTTCAAGGGGGTTCCTATTTGAAGCACAAAAGGTGTACCCCATCTACTTTTAATAAGGGAGGTCAGTATTCTTAATGGATGTTTATGGAAGCCTTCCACAGTCTCAAATGACCTTCCGTTCTTGAGGGCTGTCTTATAAGCTGTGGTAGAAATAGGTAAGGTTTTACTCTTCAGTGCCGCTGATTTTACAAAGATGCTCGGTTGTTTACCTGTGTCAACTATTCTTAAAATCTGAACATACATTATATTTATAGGGATTTCTTCTCCGCTTTCTTTACTGACAACTTTTTTCCATTTCCGATAGGCACTTCTATGCAAAGCATCTTCTAATTCTTCTTCAAATGTGCGAAGGGATATATCTACACCTTTTTCAAGACTTACCTTTAAACTTAAATATAGTGCAAAAACAAAGGCTAATATCAATATCCCAACAGTTACTACATACCAAAGAGTTAATTTTAGTCTGATTGAATTAAATATTCTTATCACCCTCTTTGATTACATATCCTGAACCACGGATAGTATAAATAAGTTTTTTCTCAAATCCCTTATCTATTTTTTGCCTTAAATGGTGAATATATACATTAACAACATTTGTCATAGGGTCATAATTTATATCCCAAATGTGTTCTATAATCATAACCTCTGTCAATACTCTCTCCTTATTTCGCATCATATACTCAAGTAGTGCGTATTCTTTCCCTGTGAGTGTTATTTCTTTTCCTGCACGGGTTACTTTACGCATAGCAGGGTCCAGTTCAAGGTCTGCTACTTTTAAGGTTTTTGTTTTGTACTTCTGTGTTCTTCTCAGAAGTGCCCTTACCCTTGCTAAAAGTTCCTCAAAGGAGAAAGGTTTTGTAAGGTAATCATCTGCTCCTTCATCAAGCCCTTTTATTTTATCCTCAATTGTATCCTTTGCTGTGAGCATAATTATAGGAGTAATAATATTCTTTCTGCGAATCTCCTTGCACACCTCTATTCCATCCTTTTTAGGAAGCATAATATCTAAAATAATAAGGTCATAATCATTTTCCTTTGCCCAATATGCTCCATCTTCCCCGTCATAAAACACATCCACAGCGTAATTCTCTTCAGTTAGCCCTTTCTTAATGAAGCCAGCTATGTTTTTATCATCTTCAACTAAAAGGATTCTCATCTATTCTTAATTCCTTTCCCAGATTATATAACTATTTAATCTCATAATGTTATAATAAACAAAAAAAATAAAATGTCAAGTTTGTTGTATAACTATCAGTTTTTGGGGTCAGTCTTGTGAATTGTGAATTCCCAATTCCAATTTGAACATTTTTTCAAGGACAAACTGATAGGCGCCAAGGATACCAGCCCCTGAACCAAGCTGAGCAGGCACAATTTCTACTTTATTTATTTTTGTCAGATATGACCTTTTATGTACTTCTTTTCTGATGCTTTCAAAAAGTGTTTCTCCTGCATTTGCGATGCCGCCGCCAATAATTACAATCTCCGGGTTTAAGACATTTATAAGAGAGGCAATTCCCACGCCCAATAGTTTTCCCGTTTCCTTTATTACCTTTACAGCAACTCTATCGCCTTTATTTGCAAAATGTGATATAATCTCAGGTGTAATTTCCTTAATATCTCTCAGTTTTGAATTTTGTTCTTTAATCTCTTTCTTTGCCCTATTAATAATAGCGTTTGCTGCAACATATTTTTCCAGACATCCTGTATTTCCGCATCCGCATTTTTCTCCATTTATATCTATTGTAGTATGGCCAATTTCTCCTGCAAAGCCGTTTATACCCCCATATATTTTTTTGTTAATAATAATCCCTCCTCCAACACCTGTTCCAAGTGTTAAACCCAATATATATTTTTTGCCCTTTCCTGCACCAAATATTGCTTCCCCAAGGGTATAGAGGCTTGCATCATTGTGTATAAAAACAGGCAGATTAAGTTTCTGTTTAAGCTTGCGAACTACATTAAAATTGTGAATTTCAGGGAAATTTGGAGATGAGTAAACAATACCCTTTTTGGAATTTACAAGCCCTGCAAAACCTATTCCAACAGCCTCAATCTTATAAATCTGAAAATCTTTAATAATGTCTATCAGGCTCTGCATGATATCCTTTTCTGAGGAGTGGGGGGTAGGTAAAGATGATTGAGCGAGAATTTTACCATCCCGAACAGCCCCAGCCTTTATAAATGTGCCACCAACATCAATTCCGCAGATTATTTCGTTCATTTCGTTCATTTCGTTCCTTTCGTTGATTTCGTTTGTTTCGTTTATCTGGTTTATCTCGTTGGTTTCGTTGATTTTGCACTTTGCAATCTTCATTTTGCATTAAATCTCACTTCTCATCGGGGCTGGGAAACCCCTCCTACATCATCCTGGCAAATATCCTTTTAGCGGTAAGCGGTTAGCGTATTTCTGCCACCGGCTTCCAACTGTCTCTAAACCTTTACAGGTGTCAAACTCTCAAATATCAGATTGGTATCTCCTCTATGGACTATTATTTCATCTTCCTCTTTCCATCTTTCCTTTAATATTTCATCTGTAAGAGGGTCTTCTAGATATCTCTGAATAGTTCGCCTTAGTGGTCTTGCTCCATATTCAGGGTCAAATCCTTTTTCAATCAAAAATTCACAGGCATCTTCGCCCAGAGTGATTTCAATATTTTTTTCCTTTACCCTCTTCGCAACATCTCTGAATAGAATATCCACAATCTTTTTCATTTCTTCTTTTCCTAATGAGTGGAATACAATTACCTCATCAAGCCTGTTGAGAAATTCGGGATTAAATGTTCTTTTTACTTCGCTGAGGAGCCTTTCTTTCATTGTGTTATAAGAGACCTCTTTGCCTTCTGATTGGAAACCTACCCGTGATGAACTCATTATTTCCCTTGAACCGATATTGGAAGTGAGTATAATGACGGTATTTTTGAAGTTTACCTTTCTCCCAAATGCGTCTGTCAATTCCCCATCTTCAAGTATTTGAAGCAAGATATTGAATATATCCGGATGTGCCTTTTCTATTTCATCAAATAGCACAACGGAATATGGACGTCTCCTTACCTTTTCAGTTAACTGTCCCCCTTCGTCATATCCTACATACCCGGGAGGTGCGCCAATCAATTTTGATATATTGAATTTTTCCATATATTCGCTCATATCCATTCTTATAAGGGCATTTTCGCTGTTGAATAGAAATGCTGCAAGTTGTTTTGCCAATTCTGTTTTTCCAACCCCTGTGGGCCCCAAAAATATGAATGTGCCAATAGGCCTTTTTGGATCTTTCAATCCCACCCTTCCTCTTCTTATTGCCTTTGCCATAATGGTTATTGCTTCATCCTGTCCCACAATCCTTTTTTTCAATTCACTTTCCATTTTGAGAAGTTTTTCTGTCTCCTGTTCTTTGAGTTTTACAAGTGGTATACCTGTCCACATTGAAATTACCTGTCGGACATCTTCTTCTGTAACCTGCCCTAATTTTTCGTAACTTTCCATCTTCCACTGTTCTCTTATTTCATCAAGTTCTGCAGCAACTTTGTCCCTTTTATCTCTCAAATCGGCAGCAGTGTTGTAATCCTGTGTATTAACGGCTTTATTTAATTTTAACCTTATATCTTCAAGCTCTTTTTCCTTCTCTATTATTTTATCGGGTGGTGGTGATTTCATCAGTTTTACCCTTGCACCTGATTCATCTATTACATCTATTGCTTTATCAGGCAGGTATCTGTCTGTAATATATTTATCAGAAAGGTATGCTGATGCTTCTATGGCACTTTCTGAATACGCTACCCCGTGGTGTTCTTCATATTTTTCTTTCAAACCTTTCAGTATATCAATGGTTTGTTCAACATCGGGAGGGTCAACCATAACTACCTGAAATCTCCTTTCCAATGCACCGTCCTTCTCAATATATTTTCTATACTCTTCCATTGTTGTTGCTCCGATGCATTGAATTTCGCCACGGGCAAGAGCAGGTTTTAGCATATTAGAGGCATCTATGGCACCTTCTGCTGCCCCTGCGCCTACGATTGTATGCAGTTCATCAATAAAGAGAATTACCTCATTTGATTGTTTTATTTCGTTTAAGATTGCCTTAAGCCTTTCTTCAAATTGTCCTCTATACTTTGTTCCAGCAACCACAGAGGCTAAATCAAGTCCTAAAACCCTTTTCTCAAATAATAGTTCAGGTACTTTTTTGGCAATAATTCTTTGTGCTAATCCTTCAACTATGGCTGTTTTCCCTACTCCGGGTTCACCAATGAGAACAGGGTTATTCTTTTTCCTCCTGGAAAGTATCTGTATTACCCTATCTATTTCTGTTTCCCTTCCAATGATGGGGTCAAGTTTTTCTTCTGCTGCGAGTTTGTTCAGGTCTCTGCAATAAAAATCTAATGCGGGTGTTTTGGACTCTCTCCTTATTCCACCTTGATGAGGCATTTTGGAAAAAAGTTGGATGATTGTCCTCTTTGCATCAATGAAATCTACGCCAAAATTCATCAACATTTGTGCAGCAAGACTTTCTCTTACCTTTAATATCCCAAGAAGGAGGTGCTCGGTTCCAATATATGAATGCCCGAACATACGGGATTCCTCAACCGCACCCCTTATTGATTCCTGTGCTTCATTATCCAGCTCTAATGCGGAAGAAACAACGCTTCCTGATGTCTCGGCGATGCTTGATTCAATAGCCTTTCTCAGGTCGAATATGTTTACCCCCATTTCTTTCAAGATTCTGAGGGCAATACCTGAGCCCTCTTTAATTAATGCGAGGAGTATGTGCTCAGGCCCTATATGGTCATTTTGTAGTCTACTTGCTTCTGCTCTTGCTATTTGAAGGATGCGTCTTACCCTTGGTGTGTATATATCATCCATTTTCACCTCCTGATAAAATTTTTCTGACAAATTCAGCCCTTGTTATATCTCTTTCTTCTGCATGCATATTTTTTTCAAATATGATTTGAATATGGGCAGGTTGAGTGAGGACAAGAAGTTTATTCAGGGTTTTGATAGGGATACTTGTAATAATTCCTAACCCTATGCCAAACCTTACTGCCGATGCCAGATTTATTACCTCTTCTGAGGTTAATAACCTTGCACTTGAGAGTATTGCATATGCCCTCCAGATTTTATCTTCTACTTCATATTTTGCATTTTTTACAAGTATTTCTCGGGCATTTAGTTCATAGTTTATGAGTTCCCTGACCATTTTCGAAAGATTCTGGATGATTTTTTCCTCTGATATACCCAGTGTCCTTTGATTTGTTATTTGAAACATATTTCCCTGAACCTGTGTGCCTTCGCCATATAATCCTCTAATAAGGTATCCCATCTGAGAGAAACTTCTTAATGCCTTATCTATCTCTTTTGTTAAAACAAGTGCAGGCAGATGGATTAGAACAGATGCCCTCATCCCTGTCCCCACATTTGTAGGACAGGCAGTTAAGTATCCGAACTCTTTATCGTAAGCAATATCGAGTTCTTTGGAGATAAAGTTGTCAATATCATCAGCAGATTCATAAGCCTCTGTGAAATTTAATCCCGGCATTATACCGTATATACGGATATGGTCTTCTTCATTAACCATTACACCTGCTTTTTCATCATTGCTTATTCCAACTCCCGCATATTTGACCTTTTCCACAATATCATGTGATACGATTCTTCTCTCCATTAAAAATTGCCTTTCAACGGGGTTCAAACTACCCATATATATAAAACTCCTGATATTTTTCATATTCAAGATAGACTCTTTTATCTTTTCCATCGTTTCCTGAAGGATATCAGCGGATGCCCTCTGCACAAAGAAGGTATCTTCCAAATTTCTTGCAATCCTTACCCTTGAAGAAAGCACAATCTCGGAAAATAATCCCTCTTCCTTAAGCCAGAATGGTGTTTCACTAATAAGATATTCAGGAATCATAATTCTTTCAAATCCTTTTCATAATGGCTTAACTCCTCTTTTATTTTTGCGGCGTTCTCATAAGATTCCGTTTCCAGTGCCTTTTTCAACTCTTTTCTTAATTGTCTGATATTTCTTTTCAGGGTGATTGTTCTTTCGTCTTTAATTAAGATTTTACCGGAATGTTGTGAACTGTTATGAATCTTGATTAAAAGGGGTTTAATCCTTTCTCTAAATGTATTATAACACTCAGGGCATCCAAATTTACCTGTCTGTGTGAATTCTTTATATGTAAGACCGCATTCAGGACACTTTATATCTTCTGTTTCCTTTTCTTTTTTAATAACAGGATAGGGGATACCACCCTTTTTTGCCGCACATTCAGCACAAAGGTGATACACCTTTATTTTACCATCTACAACTTCTGTGAAATGATATATGGCATCATTTTCACCGCACATATCACACTTCATATTTTCTCCAGTTTTCCATCACCTAAAATATAAACATTATTTGCAATTTTTTCAAGTCCTTTATTGTGAGAAACTATAATTATGCTCATTTTTTTTTCTTGATTTAGAGATTGAAATAGGGTAATAATATCCTCCTGATGCTCAGGGTCTAAGTCCCCTGTTGGTTCATCGGCAAGCAGGACAAGTGGATCGTTTACTATACTTCTTGCGATTGCTACCCTCTGTTTCTCTCCCCCGGACAGTTCAGATGGAAGATGATTCCACCTCCCGGTAATTTTACAGATGGACAGCATTTCCTGAGCCTTTTTTTTAGCAGATACAGCGGGTACTCCATTTAACAATAGGGGCATCATAACATTTTCAATTGCCGTAAAATCTGATAGAAGGTAATGGAATTGAAATACAAAACCTATGTATTTATTTCTTAAAAATGCCCTTTTGGGTTCATTTACTCTATAAAATGGAGTATTATCAATAAAGACTTCACCCTGCGAAGGCTTATTTAGTCCACCAACAATATGTAGGAATGTGCTTTTCCCAACCCCGGAGGGTCCTATTATGAGTGATATTTCTTCCCTCTTTTGAATAAAGTTCAATCCCTTTAATATATAAAGTTTCTCACCAGGTGTTTCATATATCTTGTGAATGTTGTTTACCTTTAAGATTTCATTCATATCTTATTGCCTCCACGGGGTCAAGATTTGCCGCCTTTGATGCAGGGTATAGTGTCGCAAGGAATGAAATAATAATGGCGGAGAATGCAACAATCACAAAATCGGATATTTGCATATGCACGGGGAGTTTGTCTATGAAATATACATCACTGGGAAGTGAAATAAACTGATATTTTTTCAATAAAAAGGAAAGTATATATCCGAGAAATACGCCGATACTTGTTCCGATAAATCCTACAAGCGTGCCTTCAAGCATAAAAATTTTCTTAATCCTTTTATTATTTACACCTATTGCCTTTAAGATACCTATCTCCCTTGTTTTTTCCAGTACAATCATTATCAAGATGCTAATAATGTTAAATGCGGCTACAATTATAATAAGCACAAGGATTATGAACATTGTTTCCTTTTCTAATTGTAGGGCGCTAAAAAGGCTGTGATTTAATTCTATCCAGTTTGTGGTTCTAAATGGATATCCAACTGTGAGTATGATTTTTTCTCCGATTTCTTTTACCTTATATATATCATTGACGGTAAATTCAATGCCTGTAACGCCTTTTATACCCAGGAATTTTTGTGCATCCTTTACTGAAATATATGCGAGCCCGCTGTTGTATTCATACATACCTGCATCGTAGATACCATTCAGGATAAAGTCCTGGAGGTGGGGGATATATCCAAAAGGGGTTTTTGTCCCGCCAAATGGTGTAGAAAGTGTTATTGTATCCCCGATATGCGCCCTTAATTTATCAGCGAGGTCTACTCCCAATACAATACCCTTATTTTTTACATTGAAATTTCCCAGGGTGATTTTGCTGCCTATATTACTTACGAGCGGTAGCGTGGATTGGTCAACCCCTCTTACAACTATACCATCTACATAACTATTGTGTTTAATAAGCATTTTTGTATAGATAAACGGAGAAGCACCTTTCAATTCCGTTATTTTGGATGTCAATTCAGATATAAGTGTATCAGGGCGTTCAATGGGTTCATTGTAGAATTTCAATAGCATCAGGTGTGCGTTTACTCCGAGAATCTTGTTCATTAGATCCTTCTTAAATCCATTCATTACCGATAGAACAATTAGTAGGGCAGCAACACCAATAGCAACTCCACCGATGGAAAAGATTGTGATAAGTGATTTAAAGATATTGCCTTTTTTGGGTCTTAGATACCTTTTGGCAATCAGAAACTCAAACATTTTTCATCTGGGGGAAAAATATCACATCTCTTATAGATGAGGCATTTACAAAAATCATTACTATCCTATCTATACCCAATCCTAATCCGCCCAATGGAGGCATCCCGTATCGCATCGCCTCGAGAAAATCTTTATCAAATGCCTGTGCCTCTTGCTCACCCCTTTCCCTCAATTTTTGCTGTTCTAAGAATCTTTTCTCCTGCTCAGAAGGGTCATTAAGTTCACTATATGCGTTTCCGACTTCCATACCTGCAATAAAAGGCTCAAATCTTTCAACAAGTTCAGGATTTTCCCTCTTTTCCTTTGTGAGGGGAGATATATCCTTCGGATAATCCATTACGAATGTGGGTTGAATTATGCTGGGTTCGACAAATTTACTGAAAACCGCATCCAGTATCTTACCACGAGAAAATTTATTCTTTACATCTATGCCCAATTTTGATGCGGCAGAGGATGCTTCTCCAAAGTCCATCTGAATAAAGTCAATCCCTGTTTTTTCTTTTATTGCATCAAAATATCCTATCCTTTTCCATGGGAGAGAGAATGAGATTTTATTATTTTGATAATCAATGGATTCATTCCCATCGTTTAATGCTTTTGCGAGTTCCAGAAATAGATTCTCTACAAGTGTCATTACATCTGTATAATCTGCATAAGCCATATATGCCTCGAGCATAGTGAATTCCGGATTATGGAATCTGTCCAATCCTTCATTTCGGAAATCCTTTCCCATTTCATATACCCTTTCATATCCCCCAATTATGAGTCGTTTTAGATAAAGTTCATCGGAGATGCGAAGGTAAAATTCCATATCAAGCATTTTGTGATGGGTGAGGAATGGGGTTGCGAATGCTCCACCGTAGACATTTTGCAGGATAGGGGTTTCTACTTCAAGAAAGCCCATTTTGTCAAAAAATGCCCTTATAAGATGGATAATTTTAGTCCTTTTTCTGAAAATTTCTTTTACCGCTTGATTCATCAATAAATCCAGGTACCTATATCTATACCTTGCCTCTATATCCTGTAAACCGTGCCATTTCTCAGGCAAAGGGTGGATAGATTTGGAAAGCATAGTAAGTTTTTCTACCCATATAGTTGGTTCACCCGTTTTTGTTTTGAATACCTTTCCCGAAACTCCGATGAAATCCCCGACATCAATCAAACTTACCAGTTCATAATTTTCTTTTAGTGTATCATACTTAAAATAGACCTGGATTTTATCGAATTCATCCCTTATATCGGCAAATCCTGCTTTACCATGAATCCTTTTTGATATGAGCCTTCCACATATACTTACAGACGATTCAATCAGATTATCCAGATTTTTCCTGATAACCGATGAATAATGGGTTCTCTCATATTGATATGGATAAGGATTTATCCCCTTCTTCTTCAATTCGTTTAATTTGTTTTCCCTTGATTTTATCTGGTCTAATTCTCTTTCACTCATACCGAGAATATAGGTATAAATATCTAATTGTCAAGAGTGAATAGGTAAATGAGGAATAGTGCTTTTGTGCTTCGTGCGTGGTGCTTAGTTGAAAAAAGGTCAGGGGTAAGAGGCAAGAGGTAATGGGAAGAAGATGAGAGTGTTCATTCGCTTCGCTCACTCACGCCTTCGGCTTCCACGCTCCCGTTGGTCGCTCGCAATGACACGGAGAAGTGAGAAGTGAATGAGCAGATGAGTGGAAAAAGCAGTAGCGAGGTATGAGTAGCGAGTATATAGGGAAAAGAGAAGACAAATGAGATTGCCACGGGACTTCGTCCCTCACAATGACACGCTTTTTTGTCACCCTGAGTTGAGCGAAGGGTCTCAAAAAGACAGCCGAGGGTCTGTGGCAAAAAATGAAAATGACGAGAGGAACGAAAAAAATAAAAGAAACAACAAACGTGTTCGTGGTGGTAATTCGTGAAAAACGAAAGAGACAAAAAAAGTGAACACGGGACACGGTCACGAAACACGGTTTTTATTATTTCCCACTTCTCAGTTCATCTGGAAGTATGGTGTGCATTGACCGTCATTGCGAGGGACGAAGTCCCGAAGCAATCTCACAGGATGGGTGGGATAGTTTCCTCTTAACTTTCAGAAGGGCCGTCCCCCATTAGCTAAAATTTCCAGTTTACTACAAATCTATATCCATCATTCATTGGTGTAATTCCCATATCTACATTTTTTTTCTTAATTATAGCATTACTAAATACCGCAATAATTCTATTAAAAACTGCCAGACCAAATGTATTTACTACCATATGTTTATCAAATCTCTCTGATTTTCTTAAATTGATATATTCGTTAAATGTGCTGTCATCTTTCCATTCCCATGCCTCATCAGGAGGTATTGAATGTTTTTGAATATATGCATCCCTTTGGGCTAAATCATCACCGTATAAATCCCTTGCGGTATTTTCTATATAATCATTATATTCCTTTGCAGTTCTGTATCTTTCAACAGCATTGAGATATTCTTCATCTTCTCTTTTGGGAGATGCGCCAGCCTTGAGATATGCATAGGCACGATATGATTGTTTTACCTTTCCTGCATTCCAGTTATACCACATTGCACCTCCCCAGATAATACCTTCAGCCGTAAGGTGTATAACACCCTTAACCTTTTGTCCGTTTATTAAGTCTGCACTTCCGGGTAAGACCGCTGAATATACAATCGTCTGTGGTTGAGTGAGACTGGAAAAAATAAATAGTATACCTATCATCTTAAAAACCTCCTTTCATAATGGCGAATCTTTTTTTATCCTGGATAATTTTTCCATTTGTGAATTTTACATTAATGGTTAATATGTAAACCCCATTAGCAATATTTGTAAAATCAACGGAATTGTCATTATCTCCGTTTTCAGTAGTGCCATCCATATCCTTTATTAAATCGCCTGCAATATTAAATATTTTAATCTTTACAGATTTTGCTTTATCCCCCAGATAATACCTGATTGTTGCGGAATTTTTCGTTATGGGGCTCGGGTATATATAAAATTTTCTATGGTAAAAGAGTGTGTCAGGTGTTTGCGACGGAGGCAGCAGACTGTCGGAATATATCATCTGGTGAGCAGGATTTTTAAACTCCATTTGCCAGTTGCTTTTAATTTTGCTGATAAATTTATATCCATAAATCATTGAATCTTCGGCGCCAAATAGGATTTCTGTGGTATTACTATCATTGTTCAAATCATAGATAAGCGGAGTTGCCCAAACTGTTGCACCTGTAGAAATAGGGGAGAGGTCAATATCTTTTCCCTGATAATTCAGAATATGTACACCTGCCACAGGGCTCCCAAATATTATATCCTCTTTTCCATCATCATTTAAGTCTGCAAGCACAATGGAGGATTGAATCCAGTCTCCAAATTTCATATCCACAGGGAAATTATCCAGTAATACACCATTTTTATTCAGGGCATAAATTTTATCTTTTCCCGCAAAAACAATATCAGGATAGCCGTCTCCATCTATATCACCAAGTGCAGGAGAAGAAACAAATGTTGTGTCTTGCATCTGGTATACCCATTTAATTGAATCCGATACAGAATCTTTTGTGGATATACACCATACTTTGCCTCCGCCAGTGATATACATAATTTCATCTGTGCCATCTCTATCAATATCACCAATCACAGGCGATGAGGTAGTAAATGCAAGATTTTCTTTACCCCTTCTCCATATTATTTTTCCTGTGGGTGAAATCTTATAGACAGTGCCATCAGCGGTAAGGGCATAGATATAACCCTTATAAAAAAGAGGGACACTCCATATAGATTGGCCCAGATAAACAGGAAAGCCTGGTTTTGCGACGAGTGTTCTATGTGTTCCGGTATCTGGCAAAGAAAGTGCATATAGATAATTATCATCGGTACCTACCAGAATTTCAGCCTTACCATCATTATCAATGTCGGCGATAGATGGACTTCCATATATAGGACCATTTGTTTGATATTCTGCCAATTTTTGATGTGTACTGTCTAATTCCCATGCATAAACAATACCGTTCAAATCTGCGGATGCAACTTCATCTGTTCCATTTCCATCCAGGTCTCCTATTGCAGGTGTTGAATATGTATTATTGTCTATTTTCCCAAAATATGGTCTTTCGCCATCAGGAGAAATGAGAAATAAATCCCCATAATATGTGCCCTGAAGTATATATAACGAATCTCCAATGTGAACAGGCATTGGTGAAATCACATCGCTGGGATGGTCAACATAAACAGGAAAGCCCGTTATCCTGTTGCGAAAGTGGACATCAAAATGCATTATTTCTCCTGGATGACTAATATTTGTAATGGCTATATAAGTTTTTCCTGAGTCATTATCATCTGTATTCGGTCGGGAAGATTCTGTAAATGAATCCAATCTACCATAACTTGAAAATACATCATAGGGGCTTCCGTAAAATGTTTCCCATAATTCTTTATTGCTATATATACCTTCACTAAATGGTCTTTGAAAATCTTGAATACCATCAGCCTCTTCCATCGCGACACCTTTTGGATAACCTGCATTTATCATATTAAATGTATCGTCTCTGGCAATCTTATTGTCATCAATATGATAGATTGCAAGTCCACCACTATTTGGGTCAGGGGGTAATGAAACTTCATAGTCATTAACCTTTGTCAGAACATTGTCCTTCCATACCCTGAATCCATTGGAATCTACCCCACAGGATTGACAGGGGTCAAAATCTCTGACAGTGTCAGAATTCATATATGTATACCTGTTTTCAATGAGAAAATACTCATGTGCGTTAATAGGAATTTTTATTAATCTTGGTGTATTTGAAGAGCCTGTCCAGTGAATTTTTACACCTGTTGTGTCATGATTTATGACTAGAGTATCATCAAAACCGACAAGTAATCTATGCCATCCTGATGCCCTTGGAGGCACGAGTCCATCCATATTCCAGTTTCCAGTTCCCATTATTGCCCATCCTCCCATACCCATTGATTCACCTGATACATCATACAAATCCAAAAACCCCAATGTATGCCCAAATTCGTGGCACAATCCACCCTGAAGAAAGGCAGGATAACCATCCTGAAATGCTGTTTCAGCATATATTACACCGGAGTTTATCGAATCTGTTCTGTTATTTGCATAAATGGGTTCGCCAAATATTTCATCTGCCCCTTCTATATAAACAGCAGGTAAATCATAGGGGGTATTGCCTGCTACATCTGTTTGCCACATTGAACCTGCATGGAATAGAATCACCCTGTCAAAATCAGAAAAATCAATATTCACAGGGTCCTGGTCTGCTACCTGAATGGCATCTTTTAATATACTAAATAATCCAAAAGTCCACATATTGGGATTTCCGTAATAACTTGCTTTATGCGGAACAGTATATGCCGTTTCAGCCCCTTCCGGATAAATTTTATACTTGATATAAAGCAGGTGGTGAGAGACCTCCCAGTAATAATTATGAAGGTATTCCATTAAATGGTGGAAATACAGTGAATCGTGAGGCGGGTCATAATACAAACTCCTTGTGTATGATGTATCTCCCGTAGTAGAATCTACAACTGTATCGCAAGGATGCCCTTGCGGTGTATACTGCATTTTTCCATTCCCTGTTGTCAGACTATCCAGCGGGTCAGTTGAATCATCAAGCAAGAACTGTACCCTTAAAACAAGCACATTCAGGGTTTCAGGTTCCATCAATTTAAGATTTTTTTTGGAAATCTTAAAAGGCTTTTTTGCAGGTCTCCAGAAATATTTTCTATATTCCGGATGTTTTTTTAAGATTTCTATTGTTTTTTTGTGTGCACTTTGTCCAATTTCATTCCCCAATTTTTTTAGTTCGGGGATCGAAAATGGTGCATCAAAAGCGAATAATAATGATAAAAAAAGCATTTTTCTCCTTTTGTTTTAGTTAGTTTTTCGGAGGGAGAGGGATTTGAACCCCCGTTCCCCTGAGGGAAACACGATTTCGAGTCGTGCGCCTTCAACCACTCGGCCATCCCTCCATCAAACCGTTAATCTCGTTGGTTTCGTCTATTTGGTCTGTTTCGTTTATTTCGTTTTTCTCGTTTGTTTCGTTTATCTGGTTCTTTTCTGTCATGCTGAACTGGTTTCAGTATCTCAACTCTCAACTTCCTATTACCCATTACCAAAAATCTTATTTGCAATAAATAACACCGCAGGCAAATACACAGCGAAGCGTAATAACGCCGAAGGCAAATTAACCAATCTTTTTCTACCTTAACCTATCTTTTTCTTCTTTTTTCTGCAAAAAACTTTTTCATTAGTGTTGCCGATTCATTGCCTAAAATATCTGGAACGACAACAATTTTATGATTCCATTTATATTTTGTTATATCCAGAATAGAACCAAATGCACCGAATTTTTTATCTCTTGCCCCAAATACCACTTTTTTAATTCTTGATAAGATTATTGCACCTGCACACATTAAGCAAGGTTCAATAGTAGAATAAAGAGTAGCACCACTTAAACGCCAGTTCCCCATCTTATTTACTGCTGAGGATATTGCTATGATTTCGGCATGTGCAGTGGGGTCTTGCAGTGCTTCAACCCTGTTATAACCTCTACCTATAATTTCATCGTCAAGTACGATTATTGCCCCTACGGGTACCTCTTTTTCTCGGTATGCCTTCTCAGCCTCTTTTAGAGCTATCTGCATCCATCTTGTATCATCCATTTTCATAAATATATACTTTTGCAGGGAAATTGCAAGTAATTTTTTAAGGATTGTTGGGAAAATTCAGACACAGGGTAGAACAAAATTCGTTTTTTCCCTCATTTTACATTACAAATTATAAAATTATCTGACAGGATGAACAGGATTAACATTATAAATTCCTAGAACGACAAAAGATATAAACCAAAAAATGGGAATCGGTAGGCGAAGGCTTTAGCCTGCGAATGTCATTGTGAGGCTTCCCAGCCCCGATAATTACGGGGGTAAAAGTTGAGAGTGTAAAAAACGAAACCAACTGGATAAACGAAAAAAATAAACACGAATTATCGGAAAAGAAATGGGGACGATGCTTGACTCTGTGACACTATGGTAATAATGAGATGCTGAAATAAGTAATATCACCCTGAACAATGTCATCCTGAACTTATTTCAGGGTTGTTGAAGGGGTAATATGACAGGATGAGATTCTTCGCCTGCGGCTCAGAATGACAGAAGAGAACTGATGAGAGTGTTCATTCGCTTGGGTCTCTCACATCTTCGGCTTCTTCGCTCGTTTTGCTCCTCGTAATGACAAAATAGTTTTTTTGACCCAGATTCAGCTAACTGCCAACGGCTGTTTTATGGATTTTGGCTTTCCTGAATTTTAGAATAATGGTGGAGGGTTCTCCTGATTTGTATCTGGTAGGAGAAAAAAGCCCTCCACCGAGAGAAAAAAATTACTCTTCTTCTAATATATAAAGTTTTTTAAAATTTTGTCAAGAAAAAAATGAAGATAAAATAAAAAATCATAAGATTTATTTTAGACCCAAATCCTGAACAACAGATTCTATTATATCTTCGTTTATGATGTGTTTCTTTGTTAAAAATCCTTCAAGAAGTGCATTCTCACAGATTATATTTATCAGTCTTGGCTTTCCATCAGAATATTGATAAATACTTTGCACGGCACCTTTTTCAAAAAGTAGTTCTTCTCTGCCTGCCACTTTCAATCTGTGGTTAATATATGCATTAGTAGATTCTAAATCCAATGGCTCCAATTTGCATCGGATGGCTATTCTCTGATGTAAAGGCTCATCCAATTTTAGATTTTCTTCAAGTTCAGTTAAACCAAAGAGTATAAATGTAATGAGGTGTTTTCCTTCCACTTCAATATTTAATAGCCCCCTCATTTCTTCAAAAATCTCTTTATTCTTTAACATATTGGCTTCATCTATCATTACTACTGTTTTTTTATTATTTTCATATATTTGAGATAGTTGTTTATAAATCATCGTAACAAGTGAGACTTTATTGTCCGAATTCTTTTCAACCCCCAATTGAAACGCAATCTTTTTTAAAAACCATACAGAAGTAATCTCTGAATGAATAATTACCAGTAAGGCTACCTCAAAATTATCCTTGGATGAGAGGATATCCAGCATCCTTCTTGAAATAGTGGTTTTTCCTGCGCCTATATCACCAATAAGTACGCCTAACCCGAGGGATTCCTCAGCTGTGTGTAAAAGTTTTAAGATTACTTTTGAATGTTGAGGACTATCATAATAAAATCTTTCATCAGGGGAGGTAGAGAATGGTTTTTCTTTTAGACTAAAAAAAGATTCATAATCCATTATACATAGGAAATTCTATCTTTTTTGGACTTCTTTTTAGTCTTACCTTCCTCTTTCTTTTCATCTAGACCTTCTGCAATTTCTTCTCTCATTTGTTCTAAAATATTCTCTTCTGGAGTTTCTTGCACTTCTTTTTTCTTCTCAATTTTAGGAGGTACCTGAGACCTTATATTTTGCAATCTCTTTTTGATATCTCTAAATGTTGGCTCAATTTCAATGACTTTTCCAAATTCTTTTAATGCCTCTTCAAACCTTTTTTGATTTTGATATAAAACACCTAAACGATAGTGAAACCCTAAATATTCCTCGGGTTTATATCCTTCGGTTGCAAGTCCTTTTAAGTAAAGTTTTTCTGCCTTGTCTATATTCCCCTTTTCTTCAAAACATACAGCCAGCATTTCAAGTGATTTTAATTTTTCTCGTTTCCCGGCAGACGCAATTTCAAACTCGTGAATTGCTTCATCAATCAATCCCATTTCTTTGTAAGTAATTCCTAAATCATAGTGGCTTGTAAAATCCTCTTTTGAAATGTTCTGGAAAACGCCTTCCTTAAATTCATCAAGTAATTCGTTTAAATCATAAAATTGCTCTCCTGCCTTTACTTCCTTCTTATCTTCAACAGTAAATTTCGGTTTCGGTTTAACCTCTTCTTTAAGCAAATCATCAAAACTTATAATGGATTCAACTTTCTCTTTCTTTTTTTGTTCAGGCTTTTCTGTTTTTTTAGGTGGTGGTGGAGAGGGTGCTTTTCCTTCTAATTCTCTAATTTTTTCCCTTATCTCTGTATTTTTTGGAGCAAGTTTTAATGCCCTATTTAATGCATTTATAGATTCAATCTTTGCACCCCTTCTGCTTAAACAATCAGCGAGACTTATATATCCTTCTACTGCAAGTTTTCTATTGTTTAGTTTCGTGGCTATCTGAATAATCTTCTGCCTCGGCATTAATTCAAATGGTTTCAATTCTGCAATTTTATTATATATAGGGAGTGCATTTTCATAATCCTTTTCATCAAAATAGGCATCCGCAGCCTTATAATAATATTCAATTGCTTCATCCAGAGAGCCAACAGACATATAGAGGTCAGCAAGTCCTACCCAATTTGACCAATCCGATAAGTTTTCTGTTAATTCACTCTGGGGTACAGGGACCTTTTCTTCTGCTTCCTTTTCTGCTTTCTCAGAAGCAGATGTAGATATTGCTTGTTCCAGAGACTCCTGGATTTCTTCGGATGTAAGTGTCTCTTCAAATATCTCTGGTCCTGCTGTCTGTTCAAAAACGATTTCTTCGGGTTCAGGCGTTTTTTCTTCTTTAACAGGTGCTTGTTTCTTCGGTTTTGTTTTTTCTTCAACCTTTGGGGCTTTTCCTGATAATGAAGAAATTCTCATTCTAATGCCATCTGCATCATCAACTCTGCCCTGTTCTCTGAATATCTTCTCTATTTGTTCTAATTGGTCTATTGCATTGTCTTGCATCTTCTGGGCAAGGAATAGGTCTACTAATTTCATTCTTATATCAATCTTTTTTGGTGTAAGATTGACCATCTTTTTGTATGTTTCCAGAACCCCTCCCATATCCCCTTCGAGCCTAAACCTTTCTGCAAGTTCGTTATATGAAGATAATGCATCACCTATTAATCCCTGTTTGTCGTATAACTCACCAAGGGTAGAATACAGTTCTAATTGGTCTGCACCTAATTTCAAAAGTTTTTGGGCAATGGCAATTGCGTTTGTGTAATAATCAAGTTTTTTATACTGTTCGAGTGCCTTCCAGAAGGTTTCTTTTGCTTTTTCGCTTTTTCCTGCTTTCCTGTATAATTCCCCCATTTCATTAAGTATATTTGGGTCATCAGAGGCGATACCTATAATCTTTTCATATAAGGCAATTGCTGTTTTATAATCTCCTTTTGAGATTGATGCCTTTGCCTTAATTTTGAGAGAAGATACAGTATCTGCTTTAGCCATCCTTATCCTCCTTCAATTCCCATTTCTCCTACCACTGATTCGATAACTGCGGCATCAAGGTTTTTCTTTTTCATTAATGCCCCCTCCAATAAAGCATTATCACATATTACATTTATAATTCTGGGTCTTCCTTTGCTAAATTTATATATCAAATCATAGGCGGTATCTGAAAATATATCGTTATTTACTCCTACATTCTTGATTCTATATCTAATATACTCCTTTGCCGAGGTGGCTGAAAGTGGAACAAGTTTAACTACCGTTGAAATTCTTTGTGCCATTGATTCATTTTGTTTCAAATTTGTTAAAAGTTCAGGCATACCGCTCATTATAAATGTGACCAGCCTTCCCGTAGACAATTCCAGGTTTAATAGTCCTCTGATTTCTTCCAGTAGTGCTTCACTCTTAATTTTATTTGCTTCGTCCACAATAAGGACAACCCTCTTGTTTGTTTCATAAACTTCATAGAGTTTTTTCGTAATTAAAGACATCAATGCAGTTTTATCCTCTGAATTTGTTTCTATATTTAACAGGGCGGAAATTTTTTTCAAAAACCATACCATTGTGAAATCAGAGTGCGTAAGAACAAGGAGTCCTGCCTCAAATTTACCATCTGACTGAAGTTCTTTTAATATCTTCCTTGAAAGGGTTGTTTTCCCCGTACCTACATCCCCTATAAGAACACCCAATCCCCTGTTCCTTTTTGCAATATGTAATATTTTTATAAAAGCCCGTGTATGTTCGGGACCACTGTAGAAAAGAGATGGGTCAGGAATATCTGAGAATGGTTCTCGCGTAAATCCATAAAATCTTTCGTAATCCATTTATCCCCCTATAGAAATTCTATTCTTTCTTTTTGTGGAATAGATTCAACACCAGCAGTTACAGGCTCAGGTTCTTCTTCCACTTCTTGCGGAATAATCTTTTTCACTACTTCTTCTGGTTTTTTTACCTCAATTTTTTCTCTTATATCGAGATATGCAGGGTTCATTTTATATATTATTTGATAATATTTTTTTGCACCCTCAATATCTCCTTCTTTTTCCAGAATATTTGCCATTTTATAATATAAAGGAAGTTTCTCCTTTTCAGTAACAGGAAAATTCAAGGCTTTTTCTAAAATTTGTTTACTGCTGATTATATCGTCCATATCTTCATATAACTGGGCAAGAGCCATAGCGGATTTAACCCTGAAAGGAGAGTCTATTGAGATACCCTGCTCTAATTGTTCTATTGCGTCATCTCTTAACCCATTATCTCTGAAAAGAATCCCTGCAATATAATAAAGCTCTCCACTATTATCAATTTTGTCTTTTTCGTCCAACGCCTTTACAAAATATGTAAGTTTTTCTTTATCTACTTCGGGAGATATGGTGATTTTCATCTTTTGAACCTCTTTTTCATCTGGGTATCTATCTTTTAATATTTTAAGTGTTTTATTTGCCCCATCCTCATTTCTCTCTTGAATAAATGCATCAAAAGACCTTATATAATTTTGTTTCGCCTCTTCAGGTGAACCAATCTCATAAAGAAGGTTTGCCATTTCAAGTAGTGATTCACCGTCAAATTCATCCTCTTTGCCTGCTTTTCCACCCTGTGCAAAAAATTGGGCTATTTCATCTTTATATTTTCCTAATGTGCCATCAAAAAAACTTAAAACACTGGTTTTTTTTAATTCTTTGACTGAATCAAGGTAATCAAGAAAACATTGAGTTGCCTTTTTGTTTAATCCTACATCTCTCCATAGGCAAGCAAGTTCTAACAAATCGTTGGTATCAGGCTTTGCAATAAGCCTTTTCTTTAATTCTATAATTTTTTCAATCTTCTTATTATCCATATTTCACCATCTTAATCTAAGATAAGATAATTTAAAAAAAAATCAAGTCCTTTTGTCAATATTTTATGTATTTTTTTTCATATTTATGTATTTTTTTACCATATATTTGTATTTTTTGCATTTTTGGCTTGGCAATGTGAAATATTTTGAAAAATGGGGACGGTGCTTGACTCTGTGACACTATGGTAATAATAAGATGTTGAAACAGGTTCAGCAGAGATTCTTCGCCGATGGCTCAGAATGACAAGAAAGAACTAATGAGAGTGAACATCGGGGTCAGTCTTACAAATTACAAAATTCAAGAAACATAAGACACCCTCCCTTTATCCTTCCCCGATTTTAGAGGGAAGGAAATTAAGGAATCATCGGGGCTGGGAAGCCCCTCCTACTCCCAGATAAACTGGGAAGTAAGAAGTAGGAACTGAAAAATGGGAAGTAATAAAAACCGTGTTTCGTGACCGTGTCTCGTGTTCAAACTAATGCGGAATGCGGAAGTGAGAATGCGGATTTAACAGACAACAACGCATTCGCACGGTGAATGCACTCCAAACTACTCAACCCCACCTGTGAGATTGCCACGCTCCCGTTGGTCGCTCGCAATGACAATATTGGAAGCCCCTATTCTTTCTCTCGTCTACTCATTCACTAATCTTTTCTTAACCTCAACCTTAACCTGTTTTTTTAACTAATTTACCCATTTATCTTTTTTGCCTTTTTGAACACCCTTAATGCATTTTTATAGAATATTTCAGAGACATCTCCTTCTGAAAACCCATTTTTCAGCAATTTTTCTGCCAATAGAGGATATTTCTCCGGAGACTCCAGACCTTCCGGAACTGCGGTTATTCCATCAAAATCAGAGCCAATGCCAACAATTTCTATTCCACCCATATCAGCAATATATTTTATATGTTCAACAACATCATCTATAGTGCATTTTTTCCTTCCATTAAGAAACCCACAATAGAAATTTACCCCAATTATTCCTCCTTTCTTACCAATCTCTTTAATTTGCCTATCTTTTAGGTTTCTGAAATGATTGAAAAGTTTATGAGCATTTGAATGGCTTGCAATTACAGGCATATTAGTATTATCAATTATATCATAAAATGTTTTTTCCGAGCAATGGGAGACGTCAGGTAAAATCCTATATCTTTCCATTTCCATTATGAGTTTTTTACCTTCATTGCTTAATCCATTGTGTTCGGGTATTTTTGGGAATGCCGCATCTGCCCATCTATTATGATAATTCCATGTAATAGTGAGATATAGAATCCCCATATTTGCAAAAAATCTTAAATCATCCAGATTCTCAATAATATTGCCGCCTTCAACTGCAAGGATTGCGGCAGTTTTCCCTTCTTTATAAACTCTTTCAATGTCCTGAGTTTTAATTATATATTTCAGGGTTTCTTGGTTTCTTTCCATAATCCTTTGGAAGATTGCTATCTCTCTGAATACAAGATTTTTAGTTTTTCTTATCTTTGGATGCACAAATAATGCAAAAACCTGAGCACCTACATTTCCTTTTTTCAATGATTCAGGTGTCACTGTTAATCTTTTCCTGAATATTAACAGGGATTTTGTTAGAACATCGCAATGTAGGTCTATAACAGGTGTTTTAGGCATATTTTAGCAGGTTAAGTGGAGTGCGGCAGAAACCCTCTGCTGGTCTTTTATTTTATTATACAACTTTATTGCTTCTCCTGTTTTCAGGATTTTTAACTCCTTTACCATTTTTTTAATTTCGTTTTGCACATTTTCTGGTACCTTCATCATTCCGAATGCGCCTGTTCCAATAATTAATACATTTAGTTGAATATCCTGGATAGGGGAGATATCCTGCATAAAAAGTTTATGCCCTTCTTTCCTCCACCAGGGGTGATAAACACCTTCAGGGTAAATAATTATATCCTGATGATACGAGATTCCATCGATAACAATAGTCCCAAAATTGTATTTTTCAATCTTTGGCGGTTCAGTATTCAAAGCTGCTACCTCCTATAAATTCTCTTAATATGGAAGTTGGGGGGACCTCAGACGGGAATACACCGATAAAATGGGACAAGAAGTTTATCAACCTTAGTGCCTCTGCATATTCTGGCGCGCTGCTGTCAATGGCACGAAGGTAGGGTTCTGCATACAGTTTTAGCACATTTAACTCATATACAAGAGATGAATTAAACATCTCATCTGCCTCTTCCTGATATGGAAATATATATATCTCTTCGCCTCTGTTTACACTTTTCCATCGGTCTATAGTTTGCACCGGACTGTTACCTCTAAAAAGTTTATCCCTGACTATTCTTCTAATTAGTCTTGTATCCCTTGTTGGCACTCTGTTTATTTCATTTAAATTTATCTGGGTTAAAGCACTTACATATATCTTAAACTTTACATCGCCCGGAATGTTTATTGTCAAGGATGGATTTAGTCCGTGAATACCTTCAACAATTAGTATTTCTTTGTCCGTAAGATGTTTTTTTATGCCAGAATTAAACCTTTTCCCCTGTGCAAAATCAAACTTAGGAAGTTCTACCTCATTTCCCTGAATAAGTTCCTGTATATCTCTATTAAATCTCTCAATATCTACTGCCTCCAACTTATCAAAATTATACTTACCTGCCTTATCCTTGGGTGTATCTTCTCTGTCCTTAAAATAGTCATCAAGAGAAATTGTAAATGGTTCAATACCATTGACTTTTAACTGGATACCTAATCTTTTAGAGAAAGTAGTTTTCCCTGATGAAGATGGGCCTGCAATCATTATTACCTTTATCCTATCTATTTGCTGTTTTATCTTATCGGAGATGGTAGCGATCTTTTTTTCATGAAGTGCCTCTGATATTTTTATCATTTCAGACATCTGATTCTTAACGACAAGTTCATTTACATCTCCTGCATAAGAAACTTTTAAGATTTCAGCCCAATCCCTTGATTCTTTATATATTTCAAATAATTTAGGCCTTTTATCAATTTCTGCAAGTTTCAATGGGTCTTCTCTCTGCGGTAAAACAATCAAAAAACCTTCGTCTTCCGGAATGATGTGGTAAACCTTTATCCAACCTGTAGAGGGGAGTAATGGACCTGCAAAGTATGCAAAATAATCATCAATCCTATATATAGAAATTGTGTCTCGCGAAAAATACCTGAGAAGTTTCACATCCCCAAATCTTCCTTCTTTTTTCATTAGATTTATAGCATCTTCCTTTGACATTTCTTCTTTCTCAATCACTTTTTCCCTAATGATTAAATCATTCACGAATGCTTTTATTCCTTCAACGAAAGAGGGTTCCGGAATAGGTTCAATTTCTCCGTAGAGCGTATCCCCATAAGAATGTTCTATTTTTAATGTGCTATCAGGATAAAGGGCTTTTGCCGCATAAGATAACAAAAAACTTATGGTTCTTT
>WFRC01000348.1 GCA_015486685.1 Caldifarciminota bacterium | reverse complement strand
CCTACAATTACCTTGCCAATTTCCGCTTTCAACTTTTGAACAAATATACTCTTTTTTTTAATCAATTCATTAAGTTTTTGAATGTCGTCCATTTTTCCTCCTATTTTTTGACAGGATTAACAGGATAAAAATCCAAATTTCATCAACGAATCCCGTCAATAATAAAAAACATTAACCCTAAAAGTTGTCATTGCGAGGAGCGTAGCGACGAAGCAATCTCATCCAATAGGTAATCCTCTGCACTCGCTCCATATTCTGGTTTGTTTCGTTAGTTTAGTCTATTTAGTCTGTTTAGTCCATCTGGTCTATTTGGTTCATCTCGTTTGTTTCGTTAATTTCGTTTATTTAGTTTATTTTTTACAACAAATAACGCCGCAGGCAAATACACAGCGAAGCGAATATACACCGCAGGTAAATACACTATAAATTTTTCTACCTGCTATCGGCTTCTGGCTGTCTTTATCATTTTGCATTTTGCACTTTTCAATCTTCATTTCTATCTTATCTCGTTCCTTCCTGTCTTTTTGAGACCCTTCGTTCCACTCAGGGTGACAAAAAAGGCTGTCATTGCGAGGCTTCCCTCTCTGTGTCATGCTGAATTTATTTCAGGGTCTCTTTTTTCTTTTAACGACGCATTCACACGGTGAATGCACTCCAAATTCACCCTCCCTTAATCCCTCCCATCAAGGGAGGGAGATAGAGGATTTATCGGGGCTGGGAAGCCCCTCCTACATCATTCTGGTAAATATCCTTTTGGCGGTTAGCGGTAAGCGTATTTCTGCCAACGGCCATCGGCCGTCTTTATCATCCCTTTTCCAGATATACCTCATTGTGTTTTTTGTCCAACATTAGTTTATGTTTAAGCAATATGTCCCTTCCAATGATACTGGGAATTTGTTTCTTCATCTGTATGTCCATTTGTGTATAAATCATAGTCAATAGATGTTTAATCTTTAACCTGTATAATTTCCCTTCCCCGGGAAATGCAAGAGAGACATTTTCAATAATATATGGCTCTGCTGTTCCTCCACCTACACCAAGCATTGCATTTTCAAATGGTTTCAGGTCTTCTTTTTTATAGGAAAGTTTTCTTAAATCAATCTCGCTTATAATAGATACAGGAGAACCAGTGTCTATCAAAAATGCTATTTTCCTTTTTGCCCGGGGTGTAATAACCAGGACATCAATAAAGGGTGAGCCATCAAAATGGAAGTATCCTCTGAATTTCATATAATAACAAAAACCTCTTTTTTCCCTACAAACTCCGTAGTGACAAAATCAATGATATCCGAAAAAGATGACTCCAACTCTTCCATCAAACCATCAATATCTTCGTTTGAAAGGATTACCTCTTCCTTAAAAACAGCAATAAATTTCCCCTCATATTTTGTTTTCAGTGCCTTATAATTTTTGAGCACCCATTCGGTATCCCTCAAACTTTCCAAAAATTTTTCAACATCTTTATCCTTTCCCATATTGTTATAATAAACATTTACAGAAAATAGTCAAGAAAAATTTTTGATTGCGAACTTGGGGACGGTGCTTGACTCTGTGACACTATGGTAATAATGAGATGCTGAAACAAGTTGGCATGACAGAAGACACCCTCCCTTAATCCTTCCCCTGTCTGCGTGCGGACACGCACAGGTAGGCATCAAGAGAGGGAGATAAAGAGGGAAATATTCCACCCCTCAGCTTCTTACTTCCCTACTTATTTACTATACTTTTATCCTTGACTTTTTTAGATTATGATGTTATTAAAAAGAAAATGAAGGTAATTGCAACAAATAAAAAGGCATACCATCTTTATGAAATTATAAAGACAAAAGAAGCAGGTATTGAATTAAAGGGAAGTGAGGTAAAATCTATAAGAGAAGGCAAAGTCCAGATGAAGGATGCCTATGGGAGAGTCAAAAATGGGGAACTTATTTTGTATAATATGCACATTTCCCCATATAAGAATGCATCACTTCAGATAGATCCTGATAGACCAAGAAAATTGCTGTTTCATAAATACGAAATAAGAAGGATTGTCCAGAGTATAAATGAAAAGGGTATGACGCTTATACCACTGAAAGTATATTTCACGGATAAAGGAAGAGTAAAAATGGAAGTTGGAATTGCAAGAGGGAAAAGGGTATTTGAGAAGAGGGATAAAATAATCAAAAAAGAGATGGAGAAAGAAAGGAGGAGAAATATATGATATTGTTTGTGCTTTTTGGATTAACTATACAATCCCAGGATACAGTTTTTACTATAAATAGTTCACATTTTGCACAGATTAGTTATGTAAAGGCGGAGGACATTAAAGAGGCATTTGGTATAAAAGCCGAATGGAATACAAAGAATAAGGCTCTATACCTTAAAAAGGGAAAAAAGGTAACAATCTTTTTAGAAAATCCATTTGTTAAAGTGGAAAATCAAGTAGTCCAGGTGGTGTATCCTATGGTAATGAAGAAAGGTGTTTTATATATACCTGTTACAACCTTGCCCGATATTTTATCACCACTTATTGGCAAATCTGTGACACTAAAAGGCGATACGCTAATATATGGAAATACCAATATACATAATTTTGAGATGAAGTATAAGGATGGGAAAACAGAAGGTATTATTTATCTTGATGATAATCTTGAACATATATTTAAGGGAAGTGGTGATATATGGACAATTACAATATTCGAAGGGAGACCATTAAAAGGGATTTTCCCCATAAAAGGAAAAGGCTACATAAAGAGTATTAAAGTGAGGGTAACAGACGCCCTTACTGAGGTGAAATTCCAGCTAACGAAAAAGACCTTTGATGTAGATGTAAAACGTTCACCAGGCAAAATTATAATGACAATTTCTAACAAAAAAAGAAGGGTGATAAAAACTGTGGTAATTGACCCCGGGCATGGAGGAAAAGACCCTGGTGCTGTTGGATATAGAGGTTTAAAGGAAAAGGATGTTGTGCTTGATGTTGGAAAAAGGCTTGCAAGGATGTTAAAAGAAAAGGGATATAATGTAATAATGACAAGGACAACGGATGAGTTTATACCACTTAGCGAGAGAACAAAAATTGCAGATAAAGCAAAGGCTGATTTATTTGTAAGTATCCATTGTAATGCGGCACCGCTTGCCAGTAAAAATGGGACAGAAACATATTTTCTTTCAGCAGCAAAAACAAGCTGGGCAAGGGCTGTTGAGGCAAAGGAAAATTCATCCATCCGTTTTGAAAAAACAGCAGAAAATCCAAAACCAGGTATAAATTATATTTTATGGGATATGGCTCAGAATGAATTTTTAAAGGAATCGAGTGAGCTTGCTATTGAAATTCAGGAGTCTTTATGTAAACAGATAAAAAGAAAGAATAGAGGGGTCAGTCAGGCCAATTTCTATGTTCTGAGATTAAACTATATGCCTGCTGTTCTTGTGGAAACAGCGTTCGTTTCCAATCCCAGAGAAGGTAGACTGCTTTCGCGCAGTAAATTCAGGGATAAAATTGCCAGGGGGATTGCAAATGGGATTGATGCATTCGCAAAAAAATATGCCCAGAAATATTAGAAACCGCCCTATTGGAATATTTGATTCTGGAATTGGAGGATTGACAGTAGTAAAGCAGGTGCTAAGAAATCTTCCGGATGAAAATATTATTTATTTCGGTGATACAGCAAGGGTTCCTTACGGCACAAAATCCAGAGCAACAATTACGAGATTTGCTATTCAGGATGCGGATTTTCTGCTTAAAAAAGGGGTTAAGGCAATAATTGCTGCCTGTTTTACTGTATCTTCAAATGCGATGAATGCACTTGTTAGAAGGTTTGACATTCCTGTATTAGGAATGGTAGAGGCAGGGGTAGATGCAGTAAAAAAAACAGGTGCAAAATTTATTGGTATTATCGGGACATCTGCAACTATTGAAAGTAAATCTTATGAAAAAAGATTGAAAGAGGAAATAAAAGGCATAAAGGTAATATCAAAAGCCTGTCCACTTTTTGTGCCGCTTGCCGAAGAAGGATGGGTAAATAATGATATTGCTAAAATGACTGTTGAGAAATATCTTTTACCATTAAAAAAGAAGAGGGTTGATGCGCTTGTGCTTGCCTGCACCCATTATCCGCTTTTGAAGAAGGCTATCTCGGAATTTATGGGTAAGGAGGTAAAGATTATTTTACCAGGGCGGGAGATGTCATTTTTACTAAAACAGGAATTAGCCAATCTTAATATAGAAAATAGAACAGGAAGTAAAGGGAATATGAAGATTTATCTTTCTGATATCCCGCGGAATTTTGGGAGGATTGCAAAAAATTTTTTAGGGGTACCGGTATTAAATGCAGAAAAGGTAGAAATAGAGAATAAGTGGTAAAGACAGCCGAAAGCCGTTGGCCGGTGGCAAAAATGAGAACAACGAAATAAACGAAAACAACGAGAATTTGGAATGTAGAGGCTTGCCTCTGCGTAGTTTTATCTTAATTTCCCTCCCTTGATGGGAGGGATTAAGGGAGGGTGAAAAGAAAAATACAGCAGTTTGCCGATGGCAGGTAGCAAAAAGATAGGTCAAGGTTGAGGTAGAGGTTAAGAAAAAAGAGTGAATGAGTAGATGAGTTTCTTGAGTAAGATTGTTTTGGAGTGCGGAGGCTTGCCTCTGCGTTGTTTGGAGTGCATTCACCGTGTGAATGCGTCGTTTTACGATTAACGAATTACGGTTTACGATTGACAAGATAAATCCACATTCTCACTTCCGCATTCCGCATTGTTATTTTTGGCGGTAAGCGGTTGGCGGAAAGCGGTTAGCGTTTTTAACTTATTAAGCAAGGAGGTAAAAAATGTTAATATT
>WFRC01000347.1 GCA_015486685.1 Caldifarciminota bacterium | reverse complement strand
CATCCGAAGCTTTCATTAGAAAAGCTCCCGAAGAGTCCCTTTTGGGGCTCTTTTTCTCGATTTTAGAGAAGAATGAAAAAGGAGGAAGAAACGATGGGTTTAAGTAAGCGAAAAAATAAGTGTACTCTACAGCGGAAAACGAGAGAGCGGACACGGAGAAGCCATACCACATGTTACAATTCTCTTCAACATCAGTCCATTTCAGAGAATCTCAGGAGGCCCGAGCAAAAGTAAATTAAACCCTCTTCGATGCAGGTGCATGACAGTTGCGGATAAGATAGTCAGGCCGAGCATAGACGAGTACTTCATGATGATGGCGATACTGGTGTCCTCCCGCTCAACATGCATAAGGAGAAAGGTCGGTGCGGTCATAGTGAAGGATAAAAGGGTGCTGAGCACGGGTTATAACGGCCCTCCGAGAGGTATGAAGCACTGCGATGAGACCGGCTGCCTCAGGGAAGACCTGAAAGTACCGTCCGGAGAAAGGCACGAGCTGTGCAGGGGACTGCATGCGGAGCAGAATGCGGTGATACAGGCGGCGCTCTTCGGAATATCGATAGATGGCTCGACCATATATGTCACAAATCATCCGTGCAGCGTATGCACGAAGATACTGATAAATGCCGGAATAAGGGAGATAGTTTATGATGAATATTACCACGACGAGCTTGCCGAGGAGATTCTGGCGGAATCCGATGTGAAGGTGAGACAGTATCATGCGCCGGAGTGGAGGGAATTTGAGAAATATCTCGTCGGACTTCACGGGTTTTGAATCAATTTCTTAAAACGTCCCCTATACGACATTCTTTTTTATTGAAAAAATTATGATATTCTATTCCTAATTTTTTAAATTCATTTTTCACATCCTTACTTTTCCAATTTTTCGGTGCTGATGTGTGGGATACTATCACGGCCTTCCAAATTATTTTGTTTTTGGTATTAACTTTTTTCAGTTTATTTACAGTATTTTTTATTTGTTTTAAAGCGTCTTTTACATTTCTGCCTTTTATTTCTACAAAAACTATCATTATATCTGACTTTTTGTAAAAAATTAATAAATCGCAAATACGACCTCCCCCGAATTCCTTATTAAAATTACAATTTTTATTAGTCGCGTTATCTATACTGAAAAAAAGTATTGTTTCTCCTGTTCTTGGTTTTACGGAGACTGTAATTTTTTCTGTAAAACTCGTTCCGTGTTCCAAGCAGTTTAGCAATAAAGAGTTAAAAGGCAACTCTGATACCTCCTAAATTTTGAAATATATGTTCGAAATTTTTTCACTTATTTTTGAGAAAGTCTCCCAATTTATTGTGATTTCTTTTCTATCAAGTATGTCTTTAACTTTTCCTTCTTTTGTAAATTCATATACTGCGACTTTGTTCGGCGAAATAAATGCTTTTTTGTCTTTTAAGAAGAATAAATCTTTTATTTCATTTTTGTTTTTGGACTTTGAGGCTTCCATTAAGTTAATGAGGTGGTCCACAACATAAGGAGTATGGGCAGTCAGTATAAAATGAGCTCCATTATTTACGAGTATAGAAATCAGTTCTATAAATTTCACCTGAGCTTCTGGATGGAGGTTCATCGTAGTTTCATCAATTATAAATAACTTATTTTCATATCCATAATTTTTTATATATAAATCTAATATAGATAATGACTTTACTAATGAAGATGTTGCATGAATGCCAAGATCACCATCTTTGAAATAATATTCGATTTCATCTCCAAAGTCTCTTTTTTCAACGCCTATCTTCCCATATAGAATCTCTTTTTCAATAATGTCTACCGCTTTTTTTGTATTCTTTCGTATAACCTCGAAATTTTTCAATTTTCCTACTAATCGAACATAATCTCTAATAGGCTTTTGAGCTCTAAACATTTCCTCCTCTTTGTCGATGTTTTCAAGAGCATTGTACGCAAAAAGATCGCTTATATAGGACAAAGATGTTCTTTCAGAAGGAAATACCAAAATATCATCGTATATTGATTTGTAAAGTTCAAATATCATAATAGTGTAGAACCACCCACTAACTTCTTTTTTATTTTTTAAACCTCTTATTTTATACAGAAAAGAATTCCCAGATTTTTCAATAGTGGGATATGTTTTTTTAATTCTATCCTCGAGTTCGAGACCGTCTATTCTTAGTTCGATAGTTTCTCTTTTTCTAAAAAAAGATTCTCTTATTTTAGAATTGAGTCCTTCAATATTGTATCTTGTATTTTTCATCGATTTCGAATCGATAAGCATGTATTTAGAAAAATATGATGTGATAGATTTAGATATATATTCTTCAAAGTTCATTTTTTCAAGAATATTTTTGACGTCAATTTCAAAGTGATTTTCTTTTTTCTTTAAATTTCTTAAAAATTCTTCATAATATCCCAGAACGTCTGTTTTAGGTCTCTCTTTTAGGAAATTTTCTATCAATTCAAAAGCCGCCGCTACAGAATAAGCAGCCCAAGTCTTTCCTGTGTTGTTTGGTCCTATGAATATCGTCAAGGGTCTCAATTCTATTTCAGCCTCTTTTATCGGCCCTAAGTTAGACATCGAAATTTTAAGATATTCCTTTTTACCCATGATGCCACATAACATTTAATTACTATATATCACTTTTCACAGAGATGAGCTTTTCCTCTCCTATAAAGAGCGATTCCGGATTATCTGCCGCAACCCCTTCAAAAGAGAAGAAAAAGGGGCAAATAAGTATTTTTAAATCCCCCCTCATCCGCTTCGTTCTTCCGATTGTTTTTGCAATTCCGGTCGTATTTCTGGCGCTCTCCGACATCGAAGCATATGGCGCAACCATAGCAACGTTCTTCTTCGCCTTCGGCACGGGTGAGATATCGGCCATAATAGTTGGCACCGCCATGGGCCTGAATCCGTTCATACCCGCTCTCCTCGTCGCTTTCATCGAGTCGGACATGTCCCTTTTCATCACTTGGAACTTCGAATACCTGAAAAAGATACCTAAAATAGGGAAATACATCGCAAAATACGAGGAAAAGGCCGGAGAGGTGCTCAAAAAGAGAAAATCTCTCGAAGAAGCCGGTTTTTTCTCCATATTCGCCGCGATGTTCGTTCCTCTGCACGGAACGGGTGCAATAACCATGACTCTCGTGGGAAGATTGATTGCGATTAGCGAGAGAAAGACATGGCTCGCCGTGACTCTGGGAAGTCTTACTAGATCGCTTGTCGTGGCAGCGCTCATTTATCTCGGGATTCTAGCCCTACATTGAATGGAGAAGGCCCGGCTCTACCACTCCACCGTCCACACAGAATCCGCCGTGACATGTATCCAGTAGCCTTTTCCGGGTTTCATGATATCCGTGGGTGTGAGCGTTTCTATCTGTCCCGAACTGGTGTTATATCCCTGTATATAGTCGTATGGAACTCCAGATAGAGCCTCCGCCACCGTCCTTGTATAATTGTTGCTCGGATAACCCACAAGATTCCATCCTTTGTATAGAGATACGGTTGTATTTCCTAGATAAGGGTCGGGTATGCGGAGACTTCCGTCGGAAGTACAATTTACCCATATCCCCATGGTATTGTCAACCTGCGGAAAACCGAGATTGTACTTGGCAGCCCTGTTCTTGTTGTATGTGTACCATGTATTGTTGATGTAAACCATCGCTCTGTCCCACTGAATTCCCGAGAGAGCGCTCTCTATGCTTGTCGGATTCGTCTTCCATGAAATACTTATCAGATTCCATCCAGCCTTAAATTTGACATATGCTCCCATCAACGGATAATTGTCCTGTGCTCCGACCCCACCATCTATATTGTATGGTGTGTCTCCGATTCCATCGCTGCCAGAAAGATTCTGGCCCGGTCCAGAATAGTTGTCAGTGCCGGTGTAATCAGACCAGTAATTGCCTCCTGTGGGATATGTTGCGTTCCAGTAATTTCCGGAAGCAGCATCATAAGCCCCATTGGTATTTATGAAGTTATTGCGGTAGATATGATTGTCCGTAACGCTTCCCAGGATATTTATCCCGTTTCTTATGTTAT
>WFRC01000346.1 GCA_015486685.1 Caldifarciminota bacterium | reverse complement strand
AAAACATTGCTACCAGATGGAATCTCTTTTGGAGCAAGGATACCCTTAAGAAGTCCCTTTTCTAAAATACTTTTCAAGAAATCACTCGCAGCCTTTTTTAAATCACCGTTAGATTTTATAATATAACTCATTTCATCCTCCTATATGTTCCACTTTTTACCTATGGGCGATGCACCTTTTTTCTTCACATCCGCTGTAATATTGGTCATCTCATCTGCAAATTTCTTCCCCTCACTTGCAGAAATCCATTTTAAGTATATCCTATCATCAGGTAATGAAAGCGTTTTAAATATAGTCTTCAAAAGTTTCACCCTCCTTCTTGCCTTATAATTCCCTGAAATGTAATGACAATCACCCGGGTGACATCCACCAACAACAACAGCATCTGCACCTTCAAGTAATCCTCTGATGATATAAGCAGGGTCCACTGTCCCGGAGCACATCACCCTGATAGGTCTAATGTTGGGCGGATACTGCAATCTCGATGTCCCTGCTAAATCAGCCGCTGATGAAGTGCACCAGTTACAGAAAAATCCCAATATTTTTGGTTCAAAATTTTCAGCCATTTATCCTCCTTGTTTCGTTTATTTCGTTTGTTTCGTCCCAGTGAAATAGTTTCACATTTCACGGGATAAATTTGTTTCGTTTGTCTCGTTCATTTCGTTAATTTTGCACTTTGCATTTTGCACTTATATATCACTTCCTACTTCTCATTTCCCACTTCTTACTTATCACTAATATATCCCTCCCTCTCGAGATAGCCTAAAACCTCTTTAATAAATTCTTCTGCTTGTGAAATTCTTTCATCGACCATCTCTGTCTCAATACTCCCAATGGGGCCATAATCGCTTTCAATCCTTTCTTCAAAAGTATCCAGAAGATAACGATGTAGTTTTTCGTTTAATATCTTCGTTTTAGCAAAGTGTTTACCAAAAGCAGCAATTACTGCCTGGTGTTTGGAAAATTTAAGTCCCTTTGTAAGCAAAACTGCTTCTGCTGAGTAAAACATTGCGTAATAGCTTCTTGAAATGGCTATATCCAAAAAGTTTTTACTTCTTAGCAGCTTAGATGCCTGCATATTTTCCCTTGCCTTTTCCATAAGTGTTCTTATTTCTTTTTTCAAATTCTTATCCCTTCTTTCCTCGCATTTGAAATTACAGGTAACCTGTTCTCATTAAATTCTTTAATACTGATTGGCAGTGCCGATATAACAATATCATTTTTCAAGGAAAGTTTCCATATAATATCCGCAAATTTTTGTCGTTCCTTAAATGGATTTTTAACCCTATCAAGAAGAACAAATATATCTATATCAGATTCGACATTTGCATCGCCCCTGGCATACGAACCATATAATACAAGCCCAACAAACTTCTCTTTATATAGTATTTTCAACTCTTTTTTTAGAGTCTTAAGTATTGTTTTAATACCTTTTTCTTCAGCCATTATTGTCCTTTTCTTTTACATTTCACCATTGACACCTCACAGTCTTTTTTCATTCATTCCGTTAATTTTGCATTTTCCATTTTTCATTTTGCATTTAATCATTTGCCCTCTCTTTTATCTCCCCCTGATGGAGAGAAACTGAATTATCCCTACTTATCATTTTCTTATTCTAATTCTTCCATTTTGAAACACACAAAACTTGTTTTGCATTTTCTCATCATATTTCTCCAAAATTTCTTTCACAATAGAAACCTTTTCATCTGCTCGTGCATCTTCCAGCCTTAGGAGTAAAATTCCAGAATGTAATAAACCCGATTTATATATAAGTTCACCAAAATCTTTATCCATTGTAATAACCATTCTACCCTCGTTTACAGCTATCCTTAAAATTTCCCTATCCTCCATTCCTGGATTTATTTCTCTTATATTCTTCACATCATACCCATTATCCTTTAGCCATTCTTCTACTATTTTACCTACGCCCACATCTACCAGAAACTTTAATTTTTTTTGAATCATTTTAATAACTTGCTGTCAATTCAAAAATCTGTTCCTCATTTACAATCTTACTTGCATAAAGCAAAGCCGCTTTAATATCGTCAGATTCAAGTTCAGGGTAATCTTTAATCAATTCCTCATAGGTTATTCCCCCTGCAAGGGATTTCAGAACTTGTTCTACTGTTATCCTTAAACCCCTTATGGTTGGTTTTCCAACCATCACCTTTGGGTTTACTGTAATCCTCTTTAATAATTTTTCATCTTCCAATTAAATCACCTCCATTTTGCTTCGTTCTCATTCATTTCGTTTTTCTCACGAATCACCATCACGAGCACGTTCGTTAATTTTTTCCTCAATAATCTTTTTATGGAATTTAATAAATTCCTCTGCCTTATTTAGAAATTCTTCAACATCTTCTTTCTTAAATGTAATAAAATCTTCGTAATCGCTTTCACCTCTATTAATAAACATTCTATCATAAAACTTCCCCATTTCTACAGGAATTATCCCTGATTTTACAAATTCTTTGTGAAACATTGCTCTTATCCCTGAATGTTTCGAAGCCATTAAATCCTTAGTCCTTAAAAGCGAAAGAACACTATAAAACATTGCATAATAAATTCTATTAATACAAGAATTATAACTTCCTTTTTCAAATAGAATTTTAGCATCTTCAAGGGTCTCTTTTGCTCTTGAAAGTCTATATTTTATAAGTTTGATAACATCCTCATTCACAACCTTACTCCATCTCTTTCTATAAAATATTTTATCTCAGAAACATTATAAGGAAAAAAATTCCATTCCTCTTTTGTATGGACAAGAGGGCTTATTAAAATATCATATTCCAGTTCAAATTGGAAACAAACATCCTTTATTTTCTCTTTTTTATCTCCATCGTCACTACCTATAAGGATAAGCAAGTCTGTATCCGATTCAACCCTGTCATCCCCTCTTGCTTTTGAGCCAAAAAGGACAACCTCTGCCTTAGGCTCAAGTTTTTTTATCTCCTTTATCAATTTTCTCAATATCTCGCTTTCTTTATGTTTCATATTTTTGATATCCAATTTTCTCCTTTATTCTTTGTTTCTCCTCTGAATCCTTCAACCATTCTTTTCCTGGCTGTCAGATGTAAGCTGTTTTTGCACTTTTCATTTTTTATTTAATCATTTGCCCCCTCTTAATCTCCCCCGTATTTCCTATTTTTTCTTTCCCTAAAGGTATCCCCCTCTCTCAATCTCTCCCTCAAGGGAGAGAAGAAAAGAGGAATATCCCCATTTAGTGGGGGGAGAGATGGGAGATTTCCCTCCCTCTGGGAGGGATTAAGGGAGGGCTTCCTTTCTCGTTTGTTTCGTTTTTGCTAACGGCTCTCGGCCGTCTCTTTCACTTTGCATTTTTCATTTTCATATCCGTATCATCGTATAAGCATATCACCGTTCGTAGGAAAATAATCTCATTTTTTCATTGATTTTACCTTCAACCTTTAACTTTCAACAGTCCTTTTTCACTTCCTACTTCTTACTTCCTAGTTCCCACTTATTATTACACTCCTGCTGGCAGGAATGGGTCAAATTCTTTTCTATGTTTTTCTAATGTTTTCAAATTTCTGTATTCAGGTAGAAGCATAGGGGATAGTTTTT
>WFRC01000345.1 GCA_015486685.1 Caldifarciminota bacterium | reverse complement strand
CTTTTAGCCATTTTCTGTTCCACTATTTCGAAATAGTGGTGGATTAAAAAATGGTAAATATATTCATATATCTCCGATTTTCTTTCTTGACAAATGCAGGTGATGTGATATATTAGATACATAAAAGAATATGGGAATGAAAGATAAAATACTGTTAATAAATCCACCTGTTTATGATTTTGCCAGTTTTGATTTCTGGTTAAAACCTCTGGGGTTAATGTATATTTCTTCCTTGCTCAAAAAAGGAGGGAAAGAGGTTGCATATTTTGATGTGATGGACAGATTCCATCCTTCTGCTTATCCATCAAAATCAGACAAATGGGGGAGAGGCAAGTTTTTTTCTCAGATAGTAGAAAAACCTGAGTCATTCAAGAATATTCCAAGAAAATATAAAAGATACGGGATTCCTAAGATTTATATTGAAAGGATTATAGCAGAAACAAACTGGAATTATATCCTGCTGACTACTACGATGACATACTGGTATCCCGGTGCAGTTGAGGTACTAAATATTATTAGAAAATACAGGAAATCTGCCACAATAATTATCGGAGGTATTTATGCTTCCCTTTTACCTGAACACGCAAAGAAACTGGGGTTTAATGAAGTAATAACAAATAAAAATCTGAATAAACTATCAGAGATATTGGACATTTTTATCCCTAAATCATTCCAGGATTTTCCCCTCCCTGATTATGAACCATACAGAAACCAGCCTTATGTCCCAATTTTAACAAGTTTGGGTTGTCCATTCAGGTGTACATATTGTGCTACACATTATCTCCACCCTGAAATTCAGCAAAAGCCTGTTGAAATTGTTGTTGAAGAAATTCGGGATATTGCAAAAATGGGATTTAAGAATATTGTTTTTTATGATGATGCACTCCTTTTCCCACAGGATAGGGTAAAAGAGATGTTTGAGGGTATAATAAGAAGCAACCTGAATGTAAATTTTCATACACCAAATGGTCTCGGAGTAAGATTTATTGATTTAGAGATGGCAAAATTGTTAAAAAGGGCAGGTTTTGTAAATCTTTATCTTTCATTGGAAAATATAAACGAGAAATTTCAGCGAGAAACGGGCGGAAAATTAACCACTGATGAATTTTTATCTGCGGTAAAGAATCTCTATAGGGCAGGTTTTGAGCCAAAGAATCTGAATGCATATATACTCTGTGGAATACCTGGAGTGTCTAAAGAGGATATAACAGAAACAATGAAATTTGCACATTCTCTGGGCATAAGGATAATGCTTTCGGAATACTCCCCTATCCCCCATACACCAATGTTTAACCAATTAAACCTGGATGGAATTGACCCTCTATGGCATAACAATACAATCTTTCCATACCATTATGGAAATGTAGAAGAGATTCAAAGATTAAAAGATTTTGCAAAAACACTCAACAAGGAATTATGATGGATACAAAAACTATGGTTAAAATCTTAAAAATACTGGAAAAAGAATATAGGAAATGGCGGAAGCCTATTGTAACCAGGGTTCAAGAAGAGACAAAAAATCCATTCAGAATTTTGATTTCCACTGTATTGAGTTTAAGAACAAAGGATGCTGTAACAGAAAAGGCTTCCTTAAAAATCTTTGATATTGCAAAAACCCCCGAGGAATTTTTGGCACTTTCGGAAAAAGAAATTTCTTCAATTATCTACCCTGTTGCATTCTACAGGGTAAAGGCTAAGAATATAAAGAGGGTTTGCAAAATATTGATTGATAAATATAGCGGAAAGGTGCCTGATACGATTGAAGAATTATTAAAACTACCCGGTGTTGGAAGGAAAACGGCGAATCTTGTTATTACATTAGGATATAATAAATTGGGGATATGTGTTGATACCCATGTTCACAGGATTTCAAACAGGTTAGGTTATGTGAAAACAAAAACACCGTTTGAAACAGAAATGGAACTCAGGAAAAAACTTCCGAAAGAATGGTGGATTAAATATAATGACCTTCTTGTAAGTTTTGGTCAAAATATATGTAAACCTGTAAAACCTCTTTGTGAGGAATGCCCCATAAATAAGTATTGCCCATTAAAAAAATTATAAAAAAATGGTTTATGGCAAATTCCCAAATATTCACCCCATATCGAACTAACCTTTTTTCATATACTCATTTACTCAAATTAGCAGTTCCCCGTCCTTCATAATCTCTTTTCCATCTATTATTAAGGTAGGATTTTTGATAATACCATCCAGATGCAGGTCTACCTTGACCTTTCCACCCATAGATGCATTATCGCCAATGGCAATATGCACGGTGCTTTTTACCTTTTCATCCTCCAGAACATTGCCAATAATTCGTGCCTTCGGATTTGTCCCTATACCCAATTCTGCATGATTC
>WFRC01000344.1 GCA_015486685.1 Caldifarciminota bacterium | reverse complement strand
TTCGGCCTGAAGACCACGGACCCCGAGGAGATACGGAGAATTCTCGGAGAGAGGGCAGGCATAAATGGGTGAACTACCCGGGGAAGGAGTGCCGTACGAGACGATAGTGATAACGGAAAACGGGCATATCAACGCGGCGGCCCTGTCCGCTGTCAGGCATTCCGGGAATATAAGTCTCCGCTCGTTCAAAGGCTCGAACACCTATGAGAATATGAAGAAAATGGGGCTTCTCTCGGTGAATTACATACCTTACGGGAAAAAGGAGCTCTTCATAAAAGCGGCCGCAGAGGGATGGGGGAATGAAAAACAGGAGTTTGGTGAAGAGATAACGGCGGAACGGGGTTTTCCTGCAATGAAAAGTGCGAAAGGCACGGCGATATGCAGGGTAGAATCCATCCGTGAAGAGGAAATCAAGGACGAGATAGGGGAAAGCATGGTCCTGCATGTGGATGCCAGAATCCTCGTCTGGAAGGGGAGCGCAAAAAACGCCATAAAGGTGGGAGAGGACCGAAACATCATGGCGCTCGCCGCATATACCAGATATCTGATAAGTGAAGGCGATGTTAAGGAAAAATTCAGGAAAAGGATTATGGAGCTGGCGGAAAAAGATGATGTGGTGGGAAGGTGGGTTTTGGAGCATATAGAATGATACGGACAGCATAACTGGAAATCTTAAATAGTTCACACATGATTATGATAATCCTGTACGAACAAAGTGGGTTCATAGACAGAGAAAAAGAGACCATCTTCCTTCGGAAAGCGTATAAAAGCGATAGAGCGGAGTTCATACTCATCTACAGCAGACGCAGAATCGGAAAGATAGAGCGTGTAAAGCACTCCTCTAAAGGGCTGAAATCAGTATAGTTCCTTGCCGAGGAGAGTACGGACGAAGAAAACAGAAGGAGGTTCAAAAGGCAACTTGCCTGAGAGTTGAAAAATCCGATAATGAAGCTCCCAATTACAGCAAGCTGTGGGATATATTAATTAAATAAAGAAAAACGTAGGGAAAAAGGATATTTTGTGTATAGTTTGAAGGATACAGAGCACCTTAGGCGAAAATAATCCAGTTAATACGCGTACACAATTTTTATGTTTTTAGTTTTTATTATTAATATAAATATTATTGCCGTTCCGAAAGCGTATCAAGTTCTTTCATGTATTTTTCATGGTCATACTTCCATTCGACATTCACGGGATCGAAAACTTCCCAATATTTTATTTTTGATGGATCATACAAACTTTTCTCTTCATTTCTCCAGAAAACGATGGGCTTATATCCTTTGTCTATCAACTCTTCCAAAGCCTCAAAAATTTCCGCAGTTTTTACGGGATTTGTTACAAAGTAGTATGCAGTAAGTAGAGATTTCATATTATACGGAGGAGAAACCACAAGCAATACAGAATTTTTTGCAATCAGCTCTGAAATTTTAAAAATAGAATCTCTGTCTTTTGGCCTTACTACTAGATATATTCCTACATTATTTCTGTAAAATGGCCTATATACTATTCTTGGCTGCCGCACCAATTCTTCATCTGTGATTAACATTTCCATACTTTTGCGTATGTGGTATATGCATTTTCCTCTTTCATTGATAGAATTATTGAAATAATATTTAATATCCCCTCCCATAGTACTTTTCATGTGTTGCCAAATATCTATGGGCGAAAGATGCGGTTCTTTGTCCATGGTGAGTGCAACAGGAACGAATACTGGATTTCTCCTTATTTTTTCATCAATTTGTATGATGATCTTTCTGTTTATAAGTTTTTTTAAAATAGTCATATATGATGCCGTATCAAAATCGTAGTCGAAACATAAATTTCCATCGAGATCTACCACCCTATGAAAAGGAGGATAAAATGCTACGGAACCTCTCGTCTCTACAATTTCGAATTTTTCAATAAAGCCATATTCAACAGATTTTTTCCAGAACTCATAGAATTCTGGTAAGTAGGTAGGGGGTATAAAATATTCTACGAACATGGCATTTTTTAATGTGGCAAGATCCGTTCCATATTCCATATATACTTCATAAGGAATGATTTTTATAATTTCTATATTCTTTATATTCCTAATGATGGCCCACACAGCCAAAAATCCAAATTTTTCTGAATTTATGTTTGGATAATAGTTAAAATCGTTTAAGCTTCTAATTTCAGATACCCATCTAAGAATCGTTCTGTATGTAAAAGTCTTTCCAGTATTTTCCGACTTGAACTTTTTTGACACTTCTTTGAATGACATATATTTACTGTTTTTTGCAAGGAAATGGAGGAATTCCAGTATTTTTGGATCATAGGGGTTGTGTGACATCTTTTCTATCCATATGTTCTTCTATTTAAAAAGTTAACGACATTTTTTGTGAATTTTTGTCATGCAGGATTTAAATACCTTATCGTTATTCCCTTTCTCAGATGCTGCTCTTCAAAAGAAGGTGAAAAAATGAGGAACAAAGCAATAAGTGTGGGAATAATCGCTCTGATGCTCTTCGGAGCATTCACGGTGGTGATAAGCACAGGGACAGAGAATGTGAAAGCCGCAGATGACAGTGGTTTGGTGGCCTACTGGGATTTCGATGAAGGAACCGGCACTGTTCTGCACGACAAATCGGGAAACGG
>WFRC01000343.1 GCA_015486685.1 Caldifarciminota bacterium | reverse complement strand
TATAAGTTTAATATTTACAGCAGGAATAATATTCCTGGAGATGTGGAAAGGTGCAAATATTGGGATAAAATCTTTGTGGGTTGTTTTTGTTATTCTCTCCCTTTCCATTGTTTTATTCCTGTTTGGTAAGACATTACCGGATACAGTCCCTTTGAGTATTACAACACATATAAAAAACCCCGATGCCTTTTTCAAGGTTTTTGCCATTGTATTTCCTGCATTTACAGGAATGGCAGCAGGCGTAGGTCTCTCTGGCGACTTAAAAAAACCTGAGAGGTCAATTCCTATTGGTATCCTTTCTGCATCCATAACAGGGATGCTTGTGTATATTATAGTGGCAATAAAACTTCATATAAGTGCATCTCCTCAGGCACTTGCTTCTGATTCATTGATAATGAGTAAAATTGCAGTCTGGGGTCCTATCATTCCTATTGGGCTTGCTGCTGCAACATTATCTTCTGCTATTGCTTCGGCTATCGTAGCACCAAGAATACTTCAGGCTCTTGCAAAGGATGGTGTTTTACCGGGTAAAGGATTTAATAGATTTTTTTCGCAGGGTAGAGGAAAGGTAAATGAACCTATAAATGCTGTTATGGTTACCGCTATCATAATCTTTATATTTATACTCCCGAATAGTCTTGATTTTGTTGCCCAACTCATTACAATATTTTTTATCATTACTTATGGCATCTTATGCGGCATCTCATTTCTTGAACATATTGCCTCAATCCCATCTTATAGACCTATATTTCATACAAAATGGTATCTATCACTAATTGGTGGGCTTATGAGTATCATAATAATGTTTCAGATTCAACCTATATATGCAATACTCGCAATTTTGATAATGTTCCTGATATATAGAGCGATTCAATATTACCATAAAGGAGAGAGGGGACTTTCTTCTCTATTCCAGGGCGTTATATTTCAGACAACCCGATGGCTTAAAATTATTTCACAACGGAACTATAGAAATCTCAGTCATCATGATTGGAGGCCTTCTGTAGTTGCTATTTCCAGAAATCCATTAGAAAGAATCTCTATCGTAGAAGTGCTTAGATGGATTTCTTATAGGTATGGATTTGGGACATTAATCCATTTTATTAAGGGATTTTTGACACCGGAAACAGCTGACAGGGCAAAGGAGGCAAAAAATCAACTGGTTAAGATGGTAGAAAAGGGGAATGCAGGTATTTATATTGATACCATTGTTTCTCCTTCAAAAAAATCAGCAGTTGCCCAGATTGTTCAGTTATCAGGTGTTTCAGGGCTGGACAATAATACACTGTTGATGGAATTTGACAGGGATAACCCGGAAAATCTCCCTGACATCACAGATGCATATTCATTTGCAGTGAGTGTGGGATATAATGTTCTTATACTTCGCACATCTCCAAAACATTTTGGTTATAAAGGTTCTATTGATGTCTGGATAACAGACAAAAAATACAGAAATTCCAATCTGATGATAATCCTCTCGTATATTATCAGAGGACACCCTGAATGGTCAAAGTCAAAAATCAGGATATTTGCTGCTTTCCCCTCAAAGGAGATAGATGATGATGTAAATGACCTGAGGCGTATCATAGAAAGTGGCAGACTTCCTCTCTCCTTTAAGAATATCATTCCTGTATCCTATAGCAGGACTGAAAAAACGATTGAGGAGGTAATAGAGGAGAAATCTGCAGAGTCAGACCTTGTTTTTATAGGTTTTACCCCGGATATGTTAAAAAAGGGAGGCAAGGATATATTCTTGAAATATCCCACATTGAATGAAATCCTGTTTGTCTCTGCAAATCAAAATATCCTTATTGTATAGTTCGAAGAGGGGAGAAAATTTTTTCAACACCTTCTTTTTTTACCCAAACCGTTGGACCATTAGAGATCTGAACGAGATAGTAATGTAGTTTTTCTTCCAGAATTTTCACCTCTTCCCCATCTTTTATCTTTGCCACCTCATCATAATCCTCTCCAGGACCTGCCCTGCCAATAACCTCATTTACTGTTATTACTGCAGTATGTTTGTGTATCTCTGCTGCCCAGGAAGAATAAATAGAAAATGTGAATACAAAGAATACAAGAAACACATACGAGGATACCTGCCAGATTCTACCCCTATAAATGATAAGTCCTGCAAGAGAAATCATTGACAAAAAATAAAATATAGACGAAAGGTATACGGATTCCTTAAAGGATAAAATGTGCATCAGGGGTTTTAGGATATGTATGAATGGATTTTCAAATCTTTCAGTTTTTCCCTTTATTAGATATAAATTCCATCTGATATCATTATCTCTGGGTTTAAGAAAATATGCCCTTTCGTAATGGAGCAAAGCCTTACCTGACTGCCCAAGCCTATAGTATGTATTTCCCAGATTATATTCTAAATAGGGATTTTTGAGACCCTGGTTTTCCAGTTTCAGATATAATGATAGGGCGTCTTCATATTTTTGACTCCTGAACAATGTGTTTGCCCTGTTGTAGGTTGATGCATCAAATGCAAGTAATATACTAAGAAAGAGCATTTAATATCTCCTTTACCTTATAAT
>WFRC01000342.1 GCA_015486685.1 Caldifarciminota bacterium | reverse complement strand
TATATGAAGTGCCCCAGAGACTATCTTTATCCATAAGATAATATCCATCTATATAGGTATTACCACTATCATCCATTATAAGTCCTGCGGTGAGTTTACCGAAATCATAGGCATTCAACCTATAATAATAGTCAGGAAGAGTATATGTTAGTCCACCAAGACTATTGTTCCTCATTGATGGACTAAAGCAAAATAAAAAAATATATAAATACATAACTACCTCCTATAGGTTATATGGAAATATAAAAACCAATTTCTAATTTGTCAATATAAATCTAACGAAATGTTGGTCTGGTGTCGGATACATGACATTTGTAGAGTTTTTGACCCCATAACCGTTATAATCTAATATTCGGTTGGAATTATGAAACAAAAAACAACACATAAATTATTCCTCCAGTTATAAGGAAGTAAAGTATAGAATATCTATGGAAATCTATCCATATCTTTTTAGTTTTTACCATCCTCAATGCAATAATGTTAGCCAAAGACCCTAAAATAAAACCATTCCCTGCAACATTTACTCCATAAGTTATTGCAAACCAGTTATGATTGAACTTTGAAACAAACACACTGGCTGGTACATTGCTAATTAACTGAGAGGTTACCACTGAAAACAAAAATACATTGCCTGAGGAGTGCAAATTTAGTATATCAACATATTTTATTATAATGGGTATCGTTGAAATAATGTGAAAATCAATGAAAATAATAATGAATGTTAACAAAAGTAACCAATCTGTCTTTAGCAAAACATCTTTAAAAAATACAAGGTATAGAATAAAGGCAACCGGCAATACTAAATAAGCTTGTTTTGCCTCTAACGAAATTAAATAAACTATCAGCATTGCTACAGAAAAAGTAAGTAAGGATTTTTTCATCGTTTTATGGTTTTTAGTTCTATCTGAAACTTTTATTGCTTTATCAGGAAAAAAAATCCATGCAAATATTAGAAGAACTACAAGAAGAACAACAACTAATGGCAGCATTTTAATAATAAATGCTACAAATGATATACCCCATTTGTGCCATAAGAAGAGATTTTGAGGATTTCCAATTGGCGTTAGAGCAGAACCTACATTAACAGAGATAGCCTCAAATACTACCAGTTTGGAAATGTCGTTTTTTATCAAATTTTGCATACTGATAGTTAATGGAATAACTACAAACAGTGTTACATCATTAGTTAGAAATACCGATAAAGACGCTGAAAGCAAAATTAGAACAATTACTAATTTTCTTTCACTTTCTATTTTATTTAACACCTTTTTGGCAAGGTAATAGAAATATCCACTTTCTTTTAATCCTGTGGTAATTATTAATAATCCAGTAAGTGCTATTATTGTTTTCCAAGCAACAAAAAAAGGATAGTTTGGTATTTCGTAAGGATATAAAATTGTTAGAATAACAATCAGGATTAGAAGTATAGTTAAGAAAGGTTCTCTTTTAATTAGCCAGTTTAGTATTACCATATCCTGGCACCAACTGAATTTTGTCGGACAATACCTTTATACTTGCATTGCGGATATATATCCTGCTATATTTTACCTTCCACAGTTTATCCTTATTTAACATATTGCAAATATATAAAAGAAAAATAAAAAAGTCAAGATTTCTTTCTCGTTCATTTTTATAATTATATTTTTGAGTATTAACGCAGGAATTAAGGCACTTCTGGAGGTTTATTTTATATCAATTTTCCGATATACGAAAATACTTCGTTCGGCGTATATTCTTTTAATTGCATTGCACCTGATGGGCAGACCGCTGCACAGGCTCCACATCCTTTACATAAAACAGCATTTACCTCACTCTTTTTTGTAATGGGATTTATATCTATTGCACTGAATTCACAGGATGCCTTGCATATTAAACATCCTGCGCATACCTCTTCATCAACAGATGCAACAACAGGGCTTATTTCCACCTCTCCCCTTGCAAATATGCTCAAAACAGATGAAGAAGCTGCCTTTGCCTGTGATACTGTATCAGGTATATCCTTTGGTCCCTGCGCGGTACCTGCAAGAAATACACCATCTACGGCAGTATCAACAGGTCTCATCTTTGGATGTGCTTCCAGCAAAAATCCATCAGGAGATTTTGATAATTTTAATATCTTCCTGATTTCTTCTGTATACTTGTTTGGCTGGACACCCACAGCAAGCACTACTAAATCCACCTCTTCTTCAACCTGCTCACCGAGTATTGTATCCTCTGCTTTAACAACAAGTTTGTCTCCCTTTTTGAAAACTTCCGAAGGATTTCCCCTTCTGTATATAATTCCTTCTCTCCTTACTCTGTCATAAAATTCCTCAAATCCCTTCCCAAATGCCCTTATATCCATATAGAATACCGTAACCCTTGCATCAGGTATTCTCTCTTTTATTAGATGTGCCTCTTTTGCGGTATACATACAACAAATTCTTGAGCAGTATTCTACGCCCACGCTTTTATCTCTGGAACCCACACACTGGATAAATGCAACATTCTTTGGTGTTTTCCCATTTAGCACAAGTTCTCCGTTTGTAGGTCCTGATGATGAGAGCAGCCTCTCTAACTCCATTGCTGTAATAACATTGGGATATTTCCCAT
>WFRC01000341.1 GCA_015486685.1 Caldifarciminota bacterium | reverse complement strand
ACGGCTGTCTTTTTCGTTTTTCATTTTTAAAAAACCCTGCTTAGCATTATACGAACTTCTTACTAATGGTCCTGATGCAACAAATCCAAAACCAATAGCATATGCAAATTCCTGAAGCTCTAAAAATACATCGGGATGAATATACTCTTTGACAGGATAATGGTGAGATGATGGCTGCAAATATTGGCCTATGGTAAGCATATCTACTTTATTATCTCTCAAATCATATAACACATTCTTCACCTCATCTATTGTTTCTCCCAATCCAAGCATAATCCCTGATTTTGTAAATACATCAGGAGTAATTTCCTTTGAATGTCTCAGTACAGAAAGAGAGGTTTCATAAACGGCTATGGGTCTTACATCTCTATATAGCGAAGGCACTGTTTCTACATTATGATTTAATACATCTGGTTTTGCTTTCATCACTATTTCTAATGCATCCATCTCACCTTTGAAATCAGGGATTAACACCTCTATATTTATTCCCATATTTAATCCTCTTATTTCCCTTATTGTATCAGCAAATATAGATGCCCCGCCATCCTGTAAATCATCCCTTGTTACGGATGTAATAACAGCATAATTCAACCCCAATTTTCTCACCGCCTCTGCTACCCTTATAGGCTCATTTTTATCCACAGGGAACGGTATCCCTGTTTTTATAGCACAAAATCTACAATTTCTCGTGCAGATATTGCCAAGGATTAAAAATGTCGCCGTCCCTTTTCTAAAACATTCACCGAGATTTGGACATCTTGCCTCTTCGCAAACAGTATGAAGCCCTGATGAACGCAGTAAATGAACAATATCATCTACCCCTTTCCTTCTTTTAATCTTTTCTGTTATCCATACAGGTGCATTCATTTAAGGATATTATTCCCATCGTTTAAACGAATTATCTTTGGCTTTATGGGGAATATAGAACAGGCAAAAGCCATAATAATAACCCTGTCCCCAACATTGACAAGATTTGCCGCCGCCCCATTTATGCATATTTCACCCTTCTCTCCATAAATAACATAGGTTTCAAAACGATTACCATTATTTACATCTGCAACAAGCACCTTCTCATTCGGCAATAAATGAACAGAGGTTGCAAGTTTTTTATCTATTGTAATTGAGCCTTCATAATTCACTTTTGTCTCAGTAACCTTTGCCATATGTATTTTTGATTTCAGAAAAGACTTAAACATCATACAATTTGCCCTTCATATCCTGCACCACATTCATAATATCTATCTCCAAACATATCCTTAAATATTCCTTTTGCCATATCTCCTGTGCAGTGCGTAGGCAAAATTTTATCTACACCCATATTTTTTATTTCCTTTGCAATATCCTCTATCTCAGATTTACTCTTATGAAGAAGATGAAATCCGCCTACAACCATTCCTATCTCGTTATGCAATTCTTTTGCCTTTTTTACAATGTTCACAATACCCGGGTGTGAGCACCCTGTGAAGACATTTGCCTTTTTACCCATCACAATCAAACTCTGTTCTATAACTTCATTGCCCATTTCCCCTGTCGTATAAAAATTGTCTACAATCTTTTGAGGTGATGAAATAGGCACAAATTCCATCCCTAAGTTTTTTATTCTCACAACGAATGAAGAAGAAAAACTTTGAGGGGCAAATAATTTTATTCCTTTACCAAAAAGTTCAACGCCCCCAATATGGTCCCAATGCTCGTGTGACAAAACAAGATATCTAACATCACTTAAAGAAAACCCTGCCTGTTCTAAATTAAACCTTAAAGGTGCCACTGCCTCCCCCGTATCAAACAATAATCCTATTTCGGGAAAATAGGCAGAAAAACCCCATCCTGATTTGAACGGTTTTTTTAATGTATAATTATCATACAAAATAATAAATTTCATCGTCAAATAATACGCTCTTTTTTTTAAATGTCAACCCTTTTTTTTGACAAAATTAAATGGACGAATCATCGTTTATAGATTTAATTACCCTATTCATTAAATTCCTAAGAATTATCATATATAACCCCCATTTTTCTTAAAGAATTTTAAGAGTTTACACTTAATTTACTTAAAAAAATCTTATCGTCAAGTATCCCCTATTGGTATCGGTGATTGAAATGTTGAAATTTTGGGAATTTAATTGATTTTTCCATAGTGCTCAGATGGATAGTGAAGACAACCTGTGACTGTAAAATTAAGGTATAGCAGGTGGGGTATAGGGTATGGAAAAAGAAGACAAAAAATGAAAAATTACTATACCCCATACCCTATTAACTATACCCTTCTCATCGGAGGGGCTTCCCAACCCCGATAATTTCTTAGTCTCTCATTTTGCACTTTGCAATCTTCATTTTGCATTAAATCCTCTCCCTCCCTCTGGGAGGGACTAAGGGAGGGTGTTTTATTCTGTCATGCTGAACCTTCTCTCTCATTGTCATTGCGAGCCTGCTGGAAGCAGGCGTGGAAGCCGAAGGCGTGAGTGAGCGATAGCGAATGAACAATCTCACAGGATGGGTGGATGTCATGCTGAATTTATTTCAGCATCTCATTATTGTCATAGTATCACAGAGTCAAGCATTGTCCCCATCCACTTATGCCCGAAAAAAATCCTTGCTAAATTTAAAAATTTAATTATTTTAAAATTAAACAAACTAAGGAGAAAAATGAAAAAAAAGATAACAGAAATTATAAATAATGTGGATTATCCTTCCACTACTGCTGTAGTAGATAACCAGTACTACGGATTTACCGATATAGTTGAAGAGAGCAGTAATATAAAACTCTTAAACCTGCAAGATACAGAAGGCAGAAGAACCTACGAAAGAACCATAAGTTTTTTGTTATCTTATGCGGCAAAAGCCCTTTATCCTGATAGCACATTAAAAATAGAACATTCTTATGGGGATACGCTCTACGGAGAAATTGAACCTATTCCGGAACCCTCTTTCGTTGAAGGAATAAAAGCATTCGT
>WFRC01000340.1 GCA_015486685.1 Caldifarciminota bacterium | reverse complement strand
CCATATCTTTCGTGCTGCACAAACCCCTTTTCAACAAGATTTTTCAAAATGCCCGTCACCGATGCCATCTTAACCTCTAATCTTTTTGCTATTTCACTTACCCTTACAACCTTTCTATGTAAAGACAGCACATATATTGCCTCTAAATAATCCTCGATACTTTGCGATAATTCGCCCATATTTTTCTCCTTAAAGTTAGGTTCACCTAACTTTAACATTAAATTTCCAATTGTCAAGGGGAAAAATGAAAAAAAATGATTTTTTTATCAAAACACAGGGGGTCAGTCATTAACAATTATCATTTTTTCAAATGGGAATCGGAACATAACTATAATCGTTGCTTTGCATGTCAATATTTAAAATGATAATTGTTAATGACTGACCCCGTTGATTTTATAAATCAAACATTACCCTTATTCCCCAACCACTATTTATTTTTTCCGCTTTGAGATTGTGGTATGTAACAGCCTTGATTTCTGTTCTTAAAAATTCCTCTTCCCCCGTGATTTGTTGACCCACAAGTTCTATTATGTATTTTTTATTGCTCTTCACATTCACATCTTTCGGTAAAAAATACTCTGTTTCAAAGATATAAAGTATTTCAGAAAGGATTTTGTATACATCTTCTTGATAATCTTCTCTTTCAATAGATACTATCTTTTTTACTTCTTTTTTTATCTTTTTTCTGTCTGCTATAATCTCTACCATCCCATATATGGAAAATTTTAATGCCTCTTCAAATGTTTTACCTGTGGATTTAACTTCAATGTCAGCAGGATGGTCAATAAAATAAAACCTGCTCATTTATATAAGTGATTTTTTTTGATATATTCTTCTACTACCTCTGGAACAAAAAGATGAATAGATTTTCCCTCCTTAATCCTTTGTCTTATCTCTGTTGAGGAAATTTCAATAATTCTTGTATCCAAAAATTTGAGTCTTTTCAGTGATTTATGCCCTATATTTTTATCTGCTTTTCTCCCAAGCACATACACAGAAACAAGTTTCAGAATCTTATCGGGGGATTTCCATTCCTGAAATTGGTATGCCTGGTCCGTCCCAATAATAATACCTATATCTTTAATGTGCTGAGATATTCTTTTTACTGTATCTATGGTATACGAAACATTTGTATTTCTTTCTATATCCGAAACTTCCATCTGAGAATATACCTTTACTGCCAACTTTATCATTTTAATTCTATCATCGAAGGTTGCTTCGGGAGAGTGATTTTTCAAAGGAGAAATGTTGGCGGGCACAAATACAATCCGCTTAAAGATACCTTTTTCAATTAAATCTTCTGCTAAAATAATATGACCTGAATGTACAGGGTCGAAACTGCCCCCAAAGATGCCAATCATTTTATACCTTTAAGTTTTTTCTCCCTCATTCTTTTATTATTAATCTTCTCATAAGAGTCTTTTGCGTCCTGAGTTCTTCCGTCCCTTTTAAGGATATCCCCCATCATAATATATGCTTCATCAAGTATATTCACATCTTTTGTTTCCTTTATTACCTTTTTAACATATATTAAAGCAGAATGGTGTTTCCTCATTTTATAATATATCCGGGCAGTATTTAAGTCTTTAACCGCTATTTTTCTTCTTAAACGCATTATCCCATCTTTTGCATCCTCAACATATTTGCTATAAGGATACCTTGTAATAAACTCCTGGTATGCATCTATTGCCTTCATACTTTCTTCCTGGTCATACGGAGAAGAAGGAGATATATGCTCAAGACATTGTGCTTTTCTAAAATATCCACCTTCTGCAAATGGGCTTTCAGGAAAATTATCTATAAGAAATGAGAATTCATCTATGGCATTTCTATAATCATGCATTTTAAGATAAGACATTGCAAGATAATATTGCGCATCATCTACATATTTGCTCCCCTGATAATTATTGAAAAATTTCTGGAAAAGGAAGACAGAATTATTGTATTTTTTGTTTTTATACATTGTTAGTGCCTTTTTGAAGTCTTCATCCGGACCCATTTTTATATTTAGCTTTACTTCCTTAGAACATCCCAATAAAATCATCAAAATAATGAATAGTGTTGAATATTTCAATGCTTTTCCTCCATTTTTTTTAATGTATTTAATCTTTCACCTGCTTCACGGACTATTTTTCCCTTTGTAAATGGATTAAGTTCAATAACTTTATTAAAACACGCCTCTGCTTCTTTATAATTCTTTCTATTCAAATGTATCTTTCCCATTATAAAATATGCATCATCCTTTAATACCTCAGGTAGCCCTATAGCAATTGTTTTTGACAACATCAACAGGGCATCATCATATTTACCGTCTTTATAATATTTTTCACCCAGTATATAACCCAACTTCCCTTCCATATACCTAAATTCCCAATTATTACTTATTTTCATTCCATCTGTTGTAATATTCAAGGCATCTTCAAATCTATCAATTTTCATATTAGCCTTTACCAGCATCAATCGTATTTCATCATTCTGAGGAGAAACATATAAAGCCTTCTGAAGTAAAGGAACAGATTTTTCATATTCTTCTCTGTTGTAATACCATTCTCCCAGAGTTTTATAACCCATTCCGAGGTCTATATTTTCATTAAGAGATAAAACCTTTTTATACGCCTTTGAGGCAAGATAATCTTTACCCTTTTTATCCATTGACATTGCAAATTTCAAAAGTTGTGTTATCACAACTTTTTTATACGAAGGAGACTTTTTCACTGCCTTATTAAACGACCTGAATGCCTCTATAGGATGATTCAGCCTTAATTGAATTTTTCCAAGGAGAAAAAGGGCTGGGGGAGAATTATTCTGTTTCAGAACAAGTACCGCCTCATTGAATTTTCTGTTTTTTACCAATTTTTTTGCCTCATTTACTGCATTTCTTGCGCATCCGGAAAATAATACTGTAAGCAGCAACATAACAGTAGCAAATGTATATCCTCTAGTCTTTCCTAATTTTGACATTCCCCCCACTCTGTAAAGTTGTTCGCTTCGGTTGATTGCATTCAATGACAATATTGGCAGCGTGATCTCATTCTTTTTTTCCTTTTTCTTCTTTATCTTTTGGCTTTTTGCTGTAATTCCCCCCACCTGTGAGATTGCCACGGGACTTCGCCCCTCGCAATGACAATACTGGCAGCTGGAAGCCCATATTCTTTCCCTCATCTACTCCCTTATTTCAATCTCTCCAACAACCTGTTCCATTAATTTTGTAAGTTTTGGTTCTGCTCTCCCTGCCGCTGCAATTACATCTTCAAGGGATAGAGGCCTCATTGCATCAGGCAGCCCAACATCTGTTATAACTGATATACCTAAAACCTTTATCTCCATATGTCTTGCTACAATCACCTCAGGGACAGTCGACATTCCGACTGCATCAGCTCCCATCCCTCTCAGCATCCTGTATTCAGCAGATGTTTCAATTGAAGGTCCTGGAACACCAACATATACACCCTTTTTTACAGAAATACCTTCTCTTAAAGCAACATCTTCAGCAAGTTTTATTAAGTCAGGGTCATAGGTATTATACATATCAGGAAATCTTGGTCCAAATGCATCTTCATTCTTACCTCTGAGTGGACTTTCAGGGAAAAAATTTATATGGTCGGCAATAATCATCAAATCACCCCTTTGGAATAGGGGATTCATCCCGCCACAGGCATTGGAAACAAGTAAAATATTTATACCCAAAAGTCTCATAACCCTTACAGGAAATGTTACTTCTTTCATTGAATAACCCTCATAATAATGAAATCTTCCCTGCATCGCCACTACAATTTTTCCACCTAATTTTCCGAAAATAAGTTTTCCCTTATGGCTTTCAACTGTTGACACAGGAAAATGTGGAATTTCTTCATAAGGGATTATATTTATTTTTTCAATCCTCTCTGCCAATCCACCTAAACCTGTTCCTAAAATAATTCCAATTTCAGGTTTTACAGAAATTTTCTCTTTTATAAAATTAAATGCTTCTTGTGCTTTATCATACCATTTTCCCATATTATCTCCTATTTTTTCTCCTTAAACAATTCTCCAATATCCGTGAATTCCTTCTTTTTTAATCTACCAGGGGATATAGATACTTCCTTTACACTTTTTTGAATCTGCTCTTTACCTTCCTTCTCCACTTCATCAAGTAACCTTAATTGAGATGTCAAAAATCCCCTTAATTGAGATATAAAAGCGCTTTTCTGGTTTTTTAGTGCTGAAATCTGAGTAAGTAAATCCTGCACCTTCTTGTTGGCATTATCCATCACCTTTTCTGCTTCCATTCCTGCATTTTTTACCATCATTTTTGCTTCCTTCTCGGCATTTTTCCTTAAATCATCGGTAGTCTTTTGTGCAGAAGTTAACGTATCCTGTAGCGTTTTCTCCATTCTCCTATAATCCTCAATCTTGGTATCTAACCCTCTCACCTGCTCTACGAGGGCATTGTTTTCTCTAACAAGGTCTTCCATTTCTTTGGCAACCATTTCTAAGAATATATCTACTTCATGTTTATCATAGCCCTTAATAGTCTTCTTAAATTCCTGTTTCCTTATATCAAGAGGTGTAATTTTCATATTCCCCCCTATGTTTATGAATGTTGCAAAAAATCAAATTTATCTCGTTGATTTAGTCTATCTGGTCTGTATAGTCTATCTCGTCTATTTAGTCTGTCTGGTCTATTTCGTTTTTTAACTCATCTACCCATCCACTCATTCACTCATCCACCAATCTTTTTGCCAACGGCTATCTGCTGTCGTCCTCATCGGGGCTGGGAAATCCCTCCTACATATCTATACCCCATACCCTATCCACTATACCCTACTATCGTTGTAAACAGTCAGTAGTAAGCTGTTTTTTCACTTTGCAATCTGCATTTTGCAATTATTTATGGTGGAGGCGGCGGGAATTGAACCCGCGTCCAGAAAAGGAGCAATAAGAACATCTACATACATATCCCTGATTTTATAATTCCTAAAAACTCCTCAGGGCTGGATTTTTCAGGAATTTTCTCCTTTAATTTCTCTCTATACAACCGGAGGAATTGATAGAGATAGCCTGCTTGAATGACGCCCATTACAAAACCAACAGGCAAGTCTTGCAGGACGGGCTACTCTTAATTAAGCAGCCAATGCGTAGTTATAATCGCCAGTTGTTTTTTTTGCTGTCTGTTTTACGAGGTTGACAGCACCTCGATATGCAGTTCTTACTACAACCTCCCTGTCGAAACCTTTCGCCCCCTCAATTTATAATAATACTCAAATCAAAATTGTCAATACCTATTTAACAAACATCCCAATTATTCCCGCAAAAATAGTAAGTATCCCTACAGGAATGGAAAGCCCTGTCAAAAAATTGCCTGTTTTTTCCATTGCATCTTCGGTTTTTGGTATCATCTTTATCAAGTCAAGAATTAGTGTAAAACCAGCTATAAGTGCCATTACAGCAGGAAATATCAATCTTACAGACTTAAAAGACGCAATACCCACTAAAAAAACAACAATACCCACAGGAATTTTAAGTCCAATCAAACTTTTTGTAGCAGTTTTCATTGCAGGCACCTTCTTAAATATATCCATCAATAATATCATACCACCAAGCACAAGAAATTCCATTTAACCTCCTTTTTTCTAAATATAGTAATAAAATTCCCATTTGTCAAGATTTTTTTTATTTATCACCCACCCCCATTTTTTGACAGGATTAACATCTCACATTGCAAATTGCATCAACAATAAAGAACGTGTTTCGTGTTCGTGATTCGTGTTTACTTCTTTCGTTGTTTTTCGTCCCAGTAAAATAGTCCCACATTTCACGGGATAAATTTATTTCGTTGTTTGCCTGTGGCGTGTATTTGCTGCGCGTTATTACACTGCGTTGTATATTTGCTTCGCGTATATTTGCCTTCGGCGTTATTTGTTGTAACCTTTTTCCTTTCACATTTTACATTTAACTATACCTTAATCCATATCACCATATCATCGTATCACCGTTTTTCTGGTTTATCTCGTTTATTTCGTTCATTTCGTTTATTTCGTTCATTTCGTTTATTTCGTTTTTTGCCACCGGCTAGCGGCTCTCGGCTGTCTTTCTTATCGGGGCTGGGAAGCCCCTCCTACTTTTTTCTTTCAACCTTAAACCTTCAACATCCGTATCACCATATCATCGTATCACCGTTTTTAATGAGATAATCTTGTTCATTTTGTTTGTTTTGTTGTTTTTCACCTTGAACCTTTAACTTTCAACCTTCAACTTCTTACTTCTTAGTTCTCACTTCCCACTTAAAATGTGATAACGCCGAAGGCAAATAACTGTTTCTTCCTCACTTCCTACTTCCCAGTTCCCATTTCTCACTTCTTACTCACCCAGTATACACCCGAAATTCTGCGGAACCATGTCATTTGTCTTTTTGCATATTGTATAGTACTTTTGATAATTTTTTTAATACCTTCTTCCATACTCAAATTACCCTGTATGATTTCGCAGGCTTCTCTATAACCTATTGAAAAAAAACCCGGGGAATCAATCCCATAGCCTTTATTTAACAATGCCTTCACCTCCTCCATAAAACCTGTCTCAAACATCTTTTTTACCCTCTTTTCAATCCTTTCCCTCAAAATATCTCTTGGCATATATATTCCAATATAGAGAGGATTTAATGGAGATATCTTACTCTCCTTTTGAAGTTCACTTATGGGCTTACCAGTAAATTTATATACCTCTAATGCCCTTATAATTCTCTGTTTATCATTTGGGCTTATCCTTTTTGCGGATAATTCATCTACCTCTTCTAATCTTTTATATAAATATCCAATACCTTTTTTCTTCAACTCCTGTATCAGTGCTTTTCTGACTCCTTTTGGAATGGGTGGGTGGTCAAATATCCCTTCAAAAAGTGCCCTTATATACAAGCCTGTTCCACCCACAATGATAGGGATTTTTTTTCTTCCCTTTATTTCTACAACGGCTTTCATTGCTGATATGACGAACTCTTTTGCCGAATAATTCTTATCGGGCGTAATAACATCCAATAAATGATGTGTAATTTTGCTTTGTTGCTCTCTGGTAGGCTTCGCTGTCCCGATATCCATTCCGATATATATCTGTCTTGAATCAGCTGAAATAATCTCTCCGCCTATTTTGGATGCAAGAGAGATTGATAATTCAGTCTTACCCGATGCAGTAGGACCTATTATAACAATACAATCTCTCATCTGAGAAATCTTCTATCAATCTCTTCTACAGGAATTTCTATGAATGTAGGCCTACCATGGGGGCAGGTGTATGGAGATGTGGTAGAAAATAGGTCTTCAATAAGTGAAATAATTTCCTCCTCAGAAAGTTTATCACCTGCCTTGATTGCTGCTTTACAGGCAACAGATTTTAAGGTTTCTTCATATTTATACAATCTCTTTTTACCAGAACTGATGATATCCTGAATGATTTCCTGGATTGTGCTTTCTGTAAAATTTACTAATACAGAAGGTATAGCATTTACTACAATTGTATTACCACTGAAAACTTTAATTACGAAGCCCATTTCTTTAAGATGTGAAAGGACACTTTCCAACACATTCATTTCCAGAGGAGACAGATTTATATTCAGGGGAAAAAGCATCTGCTGAGATTGAAACTCATTTTTGTTTCTTAAACGGTCATAAAGGATTCTTTCGTGTGCTGCATGCTGGTCAATTATAAGAAGCCCCTTCTTTATTTGAGCAAGTATATATTTATTCTTAAACTGCCACACCCTATTTTCCTGTACAAGAAATTCAGATTGTTTTAACTCCTTTATATCAAAAATATTCCCTGCATAATTTTTCAGATTTTCATCTAATACTTCGGATATAAAATATAAAAGGTTTCCTTCTTTATGAAATCTTACTTCCCTTTTTGAAGGATGTACATTTACATCAATCTCCTCAGGGGAAATTTCAATAAATATTATAAAACCAGGCTTTTCTGATGCAGGGAAATTGTATTTATTAGATATAACTTTCACAATCCCTCTATGCCACACACTTCTCTTATTCACAAAAATCATTTGATACGGGAATGCAGATTCATTCGGTTGAGAAACCCACCCATATAAATGCACAAGGTTGTTCTTATCTTCAATATAAATCATACCATTTAGAAATTCCTTACCATACAACTCCATCACCCTTTCTTCTAATGTTCCTGACCCTAACCTCAGTGTATTTTTCCCATTATGCTGCATAAGAAAAGATATTTCAGGATATGGGATTGCACAGCGGATAACTTCACCTAAACACATTTGATATTCTGCCCTCTCTGAATGTAAAAATTTCTTCCTTGCAGGTAGATTAAAAAACAGGTCTTTTACACTTACTGTTGTCCCAACCTGCCTTTGATGAACCCCTTTATCAACAATCTCACTACCCACCATTTTTATAAATGCGCCTATGTCTTCATCTTTACTTCTGGAAAATATTTCGAGTTTAGAAACTGCACCTATGCTTGGAAGCGCTTCTCCTCTAAATCCCATAGTTTTTATCCTATTTATATCATCTAAACTTTCTATCTTACTGGTTGTGTGTCTCCTCAAAATCAAATCTATATCATCAGACATTATACCATTCCCATTATCCAGCACAGTAATGAGTGATTTCCCACCATCTTTTAACCCAATCTCAATTCTTGTTGCCTCTGCATCAATAGAATTTTCTAATAATTCCTTCATGCAGGATGAGGGTCTTTCTATCACCTCACCGGCTGAAATCATAGCAACTACCTCGGGCGGCAGTTCCTTTACCCTCCTCATATATTTTCTATTTTTCTAATAAGTGGTGGTTCAGATGGTGGAGCAAACAGAAATCCCTGTCCCAGAGGCACCCCTATTTCTTTAATTGCTTCGTATTCCTCTTTTGTTTCAATACCTTCCGCTATAAGATATGCCCCTATTTTGTCTACGAAAGGAATCAATGTTTCCAGCATACTCCGCTTTATCAGATCTTTGTCAATATCTTTTACAAGTGCTATGTCATATTTCAGATATTTTGGCATTATCTCAGATATGGTATGGAGTGATGAATAACCTGCTCCCACATCATCAATCGCCAGTTGGAAACCCCTTTCTTTTAATTTCTCAGCGGCTTTCTTAAATGTCTTAAAGTCCACAATGGCCATCCTTTCAGTAATTTCAAATACAACATCCTCCGGGGATAATCCTCTCACCTCTATTAGATGTGTGAAATTATCTTCATATAATTCCGGATCGTATATAGCATTTGCACTTATATTTATGAAAAGTGTTGAATGATTAGGCTTTTCAAAATTTGTCACGGCATTCTGCCTGCAAATTCTCTCCATCTCAAGAAGATAATTTGTAGATACAACAAAGTCAAAGAGGATGTCTGTATTAAAAAATTCCTTTGCTCCTCTTGCACGCGACAATGCTTCATATCCATATATACCAAAATCATCAATCTTGACAATAGGCTGAAACATTGTTATGAGCATATTATTCTTTATAATCCACTCAAGCTCTTGAATTCTCCTGCCAAGAATATCTTCTTCCCTTTTCCATGCATCAATGGCCGCTGTTCTTAACCCCTGATAAATAAGCCTTTCGTATCGTGCAATAGGGTCATAAAAAAGGAGATGTCTCCCCGCTCTAACAACGGGTTGAACTGCCTTAAATACCTCAAGGTTCTTTAGAAAATTGCTTAAATAATCAGTAATAGTTGAATAGTATAACTCAAGTATATTAGAGTCTTTATCCTCTTTAATAGGAATAAGAATAACAATTTCGCCACTTTTTGGTGCTATGGTTGCAATCTGTGAATGCTCAGGGAAATCTGTTTTCACCAGGTTTTTCAAATGGTCAACAATGTCAATATAAATTTCTTCAAATACCTGCCACCCGTAAATTGCCTCTATCCTCTCTGAAATAGTAATGTAAATAATCCCAAGCCTCTTATTCTCAGTGAAAAGATCTCTCATTTTGTCAACAACAACAGGAAGGGATGGCAGTTGGATGAGGGTATCTTCAAAAAGGTTCTTATATTTCAACCATTCTATCTTTAATTTTTTAATATTATCCTCTTTAGCCATTCTTTTTTCCTCCTTTCTTTAACGCAAACGAAATCCTTTTTAATAGGTCATTAGGTTTAAAGGGTTTTGTGATATAATCAAAGGCACCTTCCTGAATCCCCATAATCATATCCTTCATTTCTCCCTTACAGGTAAGCAAAATTACAGGGATAGATGCAGTCTCAGCATTGCCTTTAAGAATCTTTAAGACCTCCCACCCACTCATTTCAGGCATCATAATATCAAGAACGATAAGGTCAGGTTTCCAGTGGAGTGTATCATTCACCGCATCAATACCACTTATATATTTTTTCACCTTATAACCTCCACTTTTCAAAATATCACCAATAAGTGATAAAACATCTTCCTCATCATCTACTACCATAATCTCTTTCATTATTCACCTCCTTGCAAGTATATTGGAAGGGTAAAAAAGATACTGGTTCCTTTACCTATTTTACTCTCTATCCAGATTTTCCCTTTATGCTTTTCTATTATTTCCTTAACAATAGAAAGCCCCAATCCAATACCTCCTATCTTTTTACTCATACCTTCATCTGCCTGCACAAACTCATCAAAAACTTCATATATTTTGTCTTTATGAATCCCTATGCCTGTATCCATAACCATTATTTTTGCCATTTTTTTATCCTGTCTTTCGACATTTATCCTTATACCTCCATTATAGGTAAATTTCATTGCATTGTCAAGCAAATTTTCAAACACTTCCATAATTTTTTTTCTATCACCATATACAGGAGGGATATTCTCGGGACAGTTTATTTCGAGGAAAAGTCCCTTTTCCACAATCTTACTTTCAAGATTTTCTGCCAGGTGCATCAAGAGATTTCTCAAAGAAAATGGTCCCAATTCATAATCTCTGCCTTTTTCTTCCCTCGCGGCAGTAAGTATTTCCTCAATCTTTTCCTGAAGCCTTTCAAGATTTCTCTTCGCTACCTCTAATCCCCTCTGGATATCAGGATTAACTTTCCCCATTTTACCCTCAAGAATAAAATCTATATATCCCAGGGATGCTGTTAAAGGAGTTTTCAGTTCATGAGAAACACGCGCTAAAAGCGTAGATTTTGCCCTGCTCAATTCTTTTAAGTGTTCCAGTGTAAAATTAAATCTTTTTATCACTAAATCAAGCGTATTTGCGAATTTTGTGAGTTCATAGGCATCTTTAACTGAAACATCAACATCATAGTTTCCTGCGCTTACCTTTTCAGCATAGAAAGAAAGTTTCTCAATGGGTTCAGTAATACTCCTGGACAATATTAAAGCAACAAAGATGCTAATCCCTATAGTAAACACAAGGCTGAGAAATAGAATTATTGCATTCATATGTTGAAATCTATATAACGATTCAAAGGAAATAAAATAGATAATGGTATATCTGTGTATTCCCCATGTCTCTTTAAATGGAGAGATAACTAAAAGATATTTTTTCCCATTGATAATTTTCAAAAGGTACACGGGTTTAATATTATTCAAGTATCCTGAAATCTCTTTAATAATATGATTTTGCTTTTCTGTATCATAATATCGTTTCCCGTCTACACCTGCTATAATAATCCTTTTCAGGTCAGGATTATTTTTCATAACACCTTCCTCTATTTCAAGGAAGCGGGAAAATCCCGACCTTTTATATTTTATATAGGCTTCTCCCAATCCCACAGTAACCAGACGGGAATATGTCTTCTGAAACTCAAGAAATCTTTTTTTATAGAATCTTGAACTTACAAAATAGACAACACTGCCAATTATACCAAAAATGATTATAAATGTCATCCCAATAATAAAGAAAAATTTCTGCGCATAAGATGTAAAATGTGGTAATTTCATCCTTTAATAACTCCTATAGGTTTCAATCTTATTATCTTCCTACTAATTCCTGCATGCTCAACTGTATCAATCACCTCATCTATATCCTTATATGCATCTGGAACTTCCTCCCTCAATGTCCTGATAGATTTTGCTTTCACTATTATGCCCTTCTTTTTCATCTCATTCTGCACAGAACGATTTGCAGTGATTTTTAGTGCTTTATGTCTTGAGAGAACCCTACCTGCACCGTGGCAGGTTGACCCAAAGGTTTCTTCCATTGCCTTTTCTGTGCCAACAAGTATATAAGAATATGTCCCCATATCACCCGGGATAAGAACAGGTTGACCAATCTTTCTATATTTCTCCGGAATATCGGGATGCCCCGGTGGAAATGCCCTTGTAGCACCTTTTCTATGAACACAAACCTTTTTGTTTTTTCCATTGATATTGTGGACCTCAATTTTTGCAATATTATGAGCAACATCATATATAAGGTGCATACCCAGAGATTCAGGAGAAGCACCCATTACCGTAGAAAAGGATTTTCTTACCCAGTGCTGAATAATCTCCCTGTTTGCCCAGGCAAAATTTGCCGCTGATTTCATCGCAGAAAAATACCTTTTACCCTCTGGAGAATTTATAGGAACACTTGCAAGTTCATTATCAGGCAACTGAATTTTGTATTTTCTCATACTTGATTGGAGTAGATGAACATAATCACTACAAACCTGATGGCCAAATCCCCTTGAACCTGTATGAATCATAACCGTAATATTTCCCTTTTCAATCCCCATAATTTCTGCCGCCTCTTTATCAAAAATCTCGTCTACTACCTGAATTTCTAGAAAATGATTGCCTGCACCAAGTGTCCCCAGTTGCCTTTTTCCTCTTTCATATGCCCTTTCACTTACAGCGTCAGGGTCAGCACCTCCCATCCTGCCATTTTCTTCTATAAATCTTAAATCTTCATCCCATCCAAAGCCGTTATCTATAGCCCATTTTGCACCATTTTTCATAACATTTCTTAATTCCTGTTTATCAAGTCTTAATTTTCCCTGAGAACCCACGCCGCAAGGGATATTATTATACATCTCTGAAATAATTTTCCCTATATATGCTGAAATTTCCCTATAATTAATGGATGTTCTTAATACCCTAACCCCACAATTTATATCATATCCAACGCCACCAGGGGAAATCACCCCATTTCCCAAATCCGTTGCTGCAACACCTCCGATAGGGAAACCATATCCATAATGAATGTCTGGCATAGCCAATGAATACATCTGAATACCAGGAAGATATGCCACATTCGCTACCTGAATATGTGCATCATCCCTTTTTACACTCTCAATAAGGGTATCATTCGCATATATTATACCCTCAACCCTCATCTTATCTATTCTGGGTATCCTCCACTTAAACGGAGATACCTTTTCAAGAATAATCTTTCTATTATCCTTCATAGTAATATATAATACACAAAAATCTCATATTTTCAAGGGAAAATATTGATTTTATTGGAAAAACTGCATCATATCTTTGAACACTACATCTGCATCTTCATCAAACCTCAGGTCAGTTCTTTCCTCTGGAAATGCTACCATACCTTTATTAATAATAACAACCTTCCCTCCTGTTAGATATGGCAATATAGATGCAGGCTGCACCATCAGACTTGACCCGATAACGAGAAAGAGGTCTGCTTTTCTTGAATGTTCCTGCGCCTCCATTAATCCCTGAACAGGTTCTCCAAAGAATACAATATCCGGTTTTATTATTCCACCACATTCACATTTCGGAATACCTCTCTGGAGCATTTGATAAATCTCATCCCCTGAATATTTTCTATTACATTTTACACAATAACCCATATTCAAGGAACCATGCAGTTCAATAACATTTTTATTTCCTGCTTTGCGGTGAAGATTATCAATATTCTGGGTTATCACCGATTTCAACTTTCCCATTCCTTCAAGTGTTGCAAGAGCCTTATGGGTAATT
>WFRC01000339.1 GCA_015486685.1 Caldifarciminota bacterium | reverse complement strand
GAGATGTGCATCGAGGATGTGATGAAAGAGGCGGAGACATACGGAATAAAGAGGGGCTGCATAACCGGAGGAGAACCGTTATTGCAGAGGGATGATGTACTGGAACTGATGGAGGCCCTTATTTCAAAGAAATACGAGATCTCCATAGAGACCAACGGCTCACTGCCAGTTGAAGGCATTCCCGAAGAGGTGCTCATAAGCATGGACTGGAAAACCCCTTCGTCCGGAGAACAGGATAAGATGCTCGAATCGAACCTGAAAGCCCTGAAAGAGAAGGACCAGCTGAAGTTCGTTATCGCAGATGAAGAAGATTACCGATATGCGAAAGAGTTCCTGAGTAAACACGGACACGGACTGGAATGTGAGATGATATTTCAGCCGGTCGGTGGCACGGGTCTAAAATGGCTGGCGGAAAAGGTGCTGGAAGAAAGGCTGGATGTGAGGGTTCTGCCGCAGTTGCATAAAATAATCTGGGGGGAGGAAAGGGGGGTTTAGCAGTATAAATCGCCAATCTATTGATAAATTTTAGCAACAGAAAAAGAGCATATGAGAAAGTTTAATGGAAAGATATATAAGGATGCCTGCTAATTCGACGAATATGGCGTTAATAGATTTAGTTGGGTTTGTAGCAGCGGTATGTACAACAATCTCATTTTTGCCTCAGGCGATAAAAATTATAAAAACCAAGCATACAGAGGATCTGTCACTAGGTATGTATCTGATATTAACTATAGGTATTTTCTTATGGCTTTTATATGGTATCTTAATCTGGGATTTTCCAATTATTCTGGCGAATGGAATAACACTTACGTTTACTGTACCAATACTTATTTTTATAATAAAATATAATTAAATGTTTATATAATATTAATTTTATTTATAGATAGCTTTGAGCATATTAGTGAAGTCGAAGAATCGTTATATTTATATACTGGATTTGCCTATTCCGTCTAGGTAATCAAATGAAGATAGGAAAGAGCACTTCTACGGAAGGATGTCTGGAAATAAGTTCGAATCTGGAGTGGTGATTGCAATGGATGTAAAAAGTATAATGAAGTTGCAGATTGAGAAAAGTAGAGATAGCAGTGTGGGAGGAGAAATTTTAAACGGCACATTAAAAGAATTGGCGAAACACAGATATAAAAAAGAAGAACTAAGAAAAGATGTCAGAAAATTTCATAAAAACTTTATCGAGCATCTGAAAGACGAGCTTGAGGATAGGAGCAGTTATTCGAAGAATACTGATACTATGGAAAACTGGCTCATTGTATTTAACAATGAGATTGGCGAAAACCTATCTTACTATAGAATGGATTCCTATCTTCTTGCAGATGCGCCTTTTATATTTAAGCCAGTGATCGCGCTTCTAAAGCCCAACATCAACGATTATCCCCAATATTATGGCGTAGACCACGAAGGAGTACATCTTTTAATAGAAAATCACGTGCTGTGGCCCGAAGTTCTTCACCTATCGGAATACAGAAAACTTGGACATATTGGAAAGATAGTTGGAGAGTACGTTCCTTATTATATAGACACTTTTGAAGATTCAATGGCCGCACATTGGATTGAAAACATTATGGAGGATTCTGTTCATAGGGAATTGAAAGATCGTGCAAAAATGTATGTAGATTGCCCTTTGAAACACTCTTTTAAATGGTTTATTAAAAATATATATTATGATTATTTTAAAATAAAAAATAAAGAATATTATGAAAAAATTGATGGAATAACAGGAAATCCAGTAAAAAGTGCTCCACCTCTTAAATATCATAATCTAAAAGAGGCCACCATTGAGAGATTGATGAAAGTGCATCTTTTATCAGAATGCTTAAAAGATATATCCGGAATAGAAGATTACGGCGATTTTGATGTTACTTTTAGTAAGATAGATGAAATAATTAACAAAAGTGCTGATAAGAAAAATGAATTGGCAAAGTTCATATACAAATATTGGCATCGATATGGCACATTTTGGGCATATAGTGAAGGAAACACCGTGGATTTCAGTGCAAGAGATTTATATATTGGAAAGTTAGATAAACAAGTTGAGCCCGAAAGAAAGGAGAATTCTTTTTCGATACCAACATTGCCTAAGTTTAATAACATAGTTAAAAATACGGACATTGACAAGAGAGAAAGCATTGAGAGCAATGCAGAACAGAGAAAAGAATTATTAAAAGACTTCTTTGAAAGAGCCAAGGATGCGGGACATATATATGATAACTGGACACTGGAACTTGCGAACGAATTTAAAAAAATGAATGAATTAAAATCTAAGGGAAACGAGACAAGGTATGATAAGGAAAAAAAAGAATTGGAAGACAGACTGGAAGCGATTTTTACAACGAGAAGAATAGGAACAAAAGAGCTTGCCGGAGATGCTGCTGAAATGGCCCTTGGTTTTCTCATCCTTGCGGTTCCACCTCTATCACCAATTGGATTTGGACTTACGATGTACGGTGCCTTTAGATTGAGCCGGAAAATTAACAGCTCTCGCGTAACTCAGATGGGGGCTGATAAAAATTCTCATTTTTATCCGATTCCTATGTTGCCGGACAAAAAAACCGAGTACCCAAAAGAAAATGCTCCTTTTATGTGGAAAATGCATCTTATATCTTTGCCTTATATAAGATCAGAATCGAAAATATTCTCAGAATCCTATGTTAATTCTATGGGGAGTAGTGTAGAAACATGAAATCTACAACTGTTATTGTACTAGGAAAGATGCTTATAGGAAAAACTATACACCCAGAACTAAAGGGCAGAATGGACACAGGAATAGATGTGTTCAAAAAGAAATCTGCGAAATATCTTATTTTGAGCGGTGGAAAAAGCAATCCTTCGATCGATGTATCTGAAGCTGAAGTTATGAGAGACTATGCGTTAAATAGTGGCATCCCATCAGAAAAAATAATACTCGAAGAAGATTCGAAAGATACGATAGGCAATGCTTATTTTACAAGAAAACTTATTGATAAGCTAGATTACTCTGATATCCCCGAGATATATGTGGTGAGTTCATGTTATCATATGAGAAGAATGGAGTACATCTTTGGAAGGTGTTATGGAGAAAAGTATAGTCTCTCATTTGATTATTGTTTTTCTTTTGATAATAAAGAAGCTAAAAAGAAAGAAGACCGTAGTATCAAACTTGCGGAGCAGTTTTTTAAAGGCATTGCACCCGGCGACATGGATGAAATAGGCAGAAGATTGTTTTCTATCCATACTTTATATAAAAAATAATAGATTTAATATTCTGTTCATAGTATTTTATCTAAAAATAAGCTTCTTCGACTAATCCCATCCCTAAAGACCCTTCTCTACCCCTCCCAGACACCGCAGCGCTCTCCACCACCTTGTAACCCTCTCCGGAAACCCGATGACAGGTACGCCCTTTCTCCGAATCTCATATGACGCCTTTTTCGTGAGATCCCCGCCCGATGCCATGAGTATAACGGGTTTTT
>WFRC01000338.1 GCA_015486685.1 Caldifarciminota bacterium | reverse complement strand
TCGTTAATTGTAAAAACAACAGAATAACTATACCTTTCTTATGAGATTGCCACGGGACTTCGTCCCTCGCAATGACAATACTGGTAGCTGGCAGCCCATATTCTTTCCCTCATCTACTCATTCACTTCCTACTTATCAATTCCCATTACCTCTTGCCTCTTACCCATTACCGTTTTTCCCTCATTCTCTCTTTTCCCTATATACTCGCTACTCATCCCTCGCTGCTGCTTTTTTCAACTCATTCACTCATCTTCCCCACTGCTAAAATATGTTAAATGTTAATGTTGCAGTATAGTGCAGTTCGTTGCATTTCTTCTTCTTGTTTTTTGGAGCAGGGAGTTTTTTCTCTGTTTTCAAAAGCCAATTACCCCAGTGTATTATCCTTATCTTTGCAATGCCTTCCATATCTGTGGATGTTGCATAAGCATAATCATCACCCGTAGAAAATCCGCTATAGGTGCCATATACCTTTATAAACCTTGCTGGCTTCCCGTTAAACAGCACCTTCACAGGCAAGAAATCTCCCATTTTAAGTGTATATGGATTTTTCAAAGGGATTATCTCTAACTTATAACCAACAGGTTTTGAAAAGGCATTATCCCCTGTTTTACCTGCACTTATCAGAGCTTTTGCAAATTGTTGATAATATAGACTTACAATAATCACTCCCTTAACCCCTGTTTTTGGTCCTATTTTGTGATGCATTTCTCCCTTCTCAAGATACATAGTGTAAAATCCCGGTTTCATCTTTGCTGAAACAATGTATCCACCAGATTGTTTCAGATGTATCTCTGTTGCAAGAAATCCAGCAGGGTTGGGCGTCAATTTCACCTTCTTTCCATTCGGTTTGATGAGGGAAAACTCCTGCAACTTTTCAGGTGATAGGAAATCATCCACGGGATAGTGGTGTCCCCAACCAAAATAAATCTTTGTTTCTGCCCCATATTCCGGATAAAAATTGGGAGAAAAATCAGTGGCATTCAACCACATCGTATGAGCCTGCATCAACAAAGGAATGGATAAAAACATCATTGTTGCCAAAAACATTGCGTGTAAATTTCTTAAAGTTTTCACCTTTACCTCCTTTTTTAGAATTTTATCCTTATTCCACCTAAAAAGGTTCTACCATCAATATCATATTCATCTGGAATGTTTTTCAAGTTATCAAGGTTATCAATTCTCAGATAGGCGAATATATGTTTCTTAAAGCCTTTTGTGATGGTAAGATTATAAAGGGTATAGCCCTTTAATATTTCTGTATTCTCTTTATCATCATATCTTTTTCCAACATATTCCCCTGAAAGATTTAAGTTTAAACATATCTTTCTTATCCGAAGATTTGTTTCCACATTCAGTTTGTGCAAAGGTTTGTGTGGGAGTTCTTTACCTGTCTCTCTGTCATTGGTCTTCAAAAATGTGTATCCCAATTTTCCTGTTAAGTCGTCTATAATCCTTGTGGTAATATTTAATTCTATCCCCTGAGTAGTTACCTCTCCAATATTTTTCCAGTATAGATCCCAGGGTGGATGTCCCACCCTTTCATATTCAGAACTTATTAGGTTTTTCACATCGTTTAAGAAAAATGAGGCCTGTGTAAACATCTTTTCAGACAGGGTAAAATCTCCACCAAATTGATAACCAATAGAATTTTCAGGCTTCAAGTCAGGATTGGAATGAACAAGAAATCGCCCCATTCTCCAATTATCCGCATATAATTTAACCAATGATGGGGACATAAATCCTCGCCCAACAGATGCCCTTATTTTAAGATTTGGGAACACTTTATAAAGGGCACTCAACTTGGGAGTTATTTCTCTCCCCCATTTGCTATGATAGTCAAGCCTGCCACCAAAAATAATTACAAACGGAGATATATCTGTTTTATTCTGTATAAACATACTATGTATATCCTGTAAAGCATTAAAATCTTTACCCCTGTCATTTCTTTCTTCCCTCTGATAGTGATAACCGCCTATTATAGTATTTTTTCCCATAATTACCCTTGTGTAATTCAACTCACCCTCATAGGAATTCATTCTGTAGTTTGTCCTTTCATCCTCTGTCCAATGCTTGTAATTAAAGTATGAGCCCCTTAAATTCAATCTTGATTGTGCATCTATCTGCCATCTCATTACAGAATTTATCCCTAATCTCTTCTGTTCTCTGCCGTCCTCTTTCATCC
>WFRC01000337.1 GCA_015486685.1 Caldifarciminota bacterium | reverse complement strand
GTCCAACTAACTCTTACCATTACCCTTTTCATACCTGTCATTGGAATACTTCCATCCACCCGGTATTGTCTGACATATTTATTCTCAAGTGTTTCTGCCGCAAAGGTTTTTGTTCCCGTACCTGTATCAAGTGTAGCACTATTAAACGGTAGAGTCCTCAATTCATCTAATTTCTGGTGGGCATAGGCAGTCCCTTTTGTAATTGTTCTCATATTTTGTGCAACCCTCAAACTTAAAGGGAATATAGCGGAAACAGCCATTATGCCCAGTGCAAGCACAACAATGGCAACAAGCATCTCAACCATCGTAAAACCTTTTTCAGCGGTAAGCGATTTTGCTAACGGCTGTTTTTTTATCATTCTTTTTTTCATTTCATCCTCCTATGGTGTTTTATATATAAATCCTGCAACTGTAAAATAAATTTTCACTGTATCTTTTTCTGATGGTGAAGTAAGTATTAGTGAATCCGAGTTTGTAGCAGTCCCATCTAAATTGAAGTCTATAGCTCCTGTGGAAGAATTTGCAATATTTATACCTGAACTTAATTTTATCGTATCAGAAGGCTCACCTGCATCAAAAGTATAATTGGCAACTCCACCTAAACTGTCAGCGAATATCCAGAATGCTGTCGAATTCCAGTTAAATCCATAATTTATTCCCTTTGTCATTGTCTCCTGCTTGGCAAATTTTAATTTACTATAAACGCCATCCACTGCCTGGCCAAATCTGAGTTTAGTTGTATGTATAGCAGGTAGAGAAAAAGCCAATAAAATTCCCATTACTACAATGACAACCAACAACTCAATCATAGTAAAACCTTTTTTTGCGGTAATCGGTAAGCGGTTAGCGGTAAGCAATTTTGCCAACGGCTGACGGCTATCGGCTATCGGCTGTTTCTTCATCATTTTTACTTTCTCACCTTTTTTACTTTTAACCTTTTGTTTCATATTTTTCATCACCTCCAAATTATTTTTACATAATTATATACAATTTTCATACCAGATTGGAATCCTTGATTATCAATCACTACTCCTCCCTAATTATGTAATTCCTTACCCACAAAACATCGGGGTCAGTCATTCAAATTTAAAAACTCATCAAAATCCTTTAATACCTGTTCAATCTCCTCAATGTCAAGACTTTTATAATAATATAAAACACCTGGCATTGAAATGCCTATTTTCCTTGCAATTCTCTTTAAGGTTGAATGCATTCTATCTCTCATCAATACAACAAAATATTGTTTAACTATTGTACCTTGATATCTTTCAAATTTTTGTATAGTTTTACCTAATTTTGATTCTATAAATTTTTTTATATCTTTCTCTGAAACTTTTTTCCTTGATTTTCCTTCCGCCCTCTTTTGTTGAGAAACCTTTGCTAATGCATTATTTATAAATTTTTCGTCTCCATAGAATAAATATCTTTTGAATCTCTTTATCTTGTATTTTTGAGAATGGTTAATGCCTTCCAATATAAATTTTTCATACGCTTGAATATCCGAAAAAAGGGACTCCACAAATGACAAATTTACTATTGGCTTTCTGAAACCCAAATACTCTAAATGGCTAGACCATTCATAATCTTTTGGATTCCCCACTAGTAATGCATTTACAGGATTTAAGTGGATATATCTGACTAATGTCAGGAGATAAGCATCTTTATCTACAAGAACGCTTTTATACCTACCTTGTAATAAATGTCCAACTCTATCCCATCTTTTATTAAAGTATTGGACATAAGAAGTTAATAATTGCTGCATAAAATTGCTTATTGGCGCATCTCCTGTCTCTACAAGAAGATGGAAATGGTTATCCATAAGACAGTATGCATATATTTTACATCCATATCTCTCCTGATTTTTAGAGAGAAATCTCAGAAATTTCTCTCGGTCAATAACATCATTAAATATGTCTTCTTTCTTATTTCCTCTGGAGAATATATGATGTAGTGCTCCAGGGTAATCTATTCTTAATGGTCTTGGCATATCTTTAATGTAAACAAAGAATTTTATTTGTCAAGAGAATTTTTAAATTTGAATGACTGACCCCGAAGAAAAGTGGGTAAAAGTTTACATAGTTCGGGGAAAGAAAGTTTGTTGGCAAGGATTTTTTCAGTCCATTCCTGAACTTTCTTTTGGGTATTTTCTTCTTCTAATGTGTTCCTTATTTCATTCTCAATTATCCGCGTTATTCTTGATTTTATCCATTCTCTTTTTTTATCCTGAAATCGCCCTTCATTCTTATATTTTGTAAATGTTTTTTCTATTTCATCAACAAGTTCCTCAATACCCTGATTTCTTAATGCAGAGGCTTTTACAACGGGTATTCCCTCATCTTTAAATTCAAGATTATATTTTATAAGAGATTCAAGATTTTCTGCCCCATCTTTATCTGCCTTATTTACGATAAATATATCTGCAATTTCCATTAAACCTGCTTTAAGAATTTGAATCTCATCACCTGCCCCCGGCGAAAGCACCACTGCTGTAATATGTGCAGTGTTCATAATATCTACCTCTGCCTGCCCCACTCCAATTGTCTCAATCAGGATATAATCAAAACCAAAACCATCTATTAAATCACATACCTCTTCCGTTGTTCTTGCAAGACCTCCCATACTTCCTCTTGTTGCCATACTCCGGATAAAAACCCCTTCATCTAAAAATACACCAGACATTCTGATTCTATCCCCTAATATTGCACCTCCTGTAAATGGACTTGATGGGTCAACGCTCACAACAGCAACAGTTTTATTCTCCTCCCTCAATTTCTTCACTATTTTTTCAATCAGGGTGCTTTTACCCACACCAGGCGGTCCTGTGAATCCTATCCTTCTGGCATTTCCAATCTTATTATATACTTCAAATAAGATTTTATCTGCACTCCCACCATTTTCAATAAGGGTAATGAGTTTTGCCAGTGCATTTTTATCACCAGCATTAAATCTTTCAAGAAGTTCTTTAATATTCAATGCCCTCCCTTGCT